>CAYTNN010000087.1:0-16932 GCA_964439135.1 uncultured Pirellulales bacterium | reverse complement strand
TAATATTGGGTTTGATTGGGTTTGTTTTCACCAAGTGTCCAATCCAATATATTTCTCGTATCTCCTTGTTATAATTGAATTTATGTTCATTTGACTCCATTGCAAATTGGGTTTGTTTTTTCAAATAGCATTCCATTTAGACAGGATTTACACTGATTGACACTGATATTTGTTGTTTGTCATTCCCGCGAAGGCGGGAATCCACGACTAATTCTTCAATTCACAAATCAACTTACATTGTTTATCCTGTCTACTGTATTCTCTTTTTTTGCCTTTTACCTTTTGCCTTTTTACTTGAATATGCTTTCTATATTCAATTTGTTATCTATTCTACGAACCATTTCACGAAAAAGCGGGCAAATTTTAGAAAAATCTCCGTGAGACGGCACTGATTGCAAGATGATCTAAAGGAAAGGTGAATTAACCGCAGATTAACCCAGCGCGGCCTTGGGCTTCGCCTTTGGCCGCAACCAAAAAGTTCGTCTTGTAGAAAATGCTTCGTAAAATGCTACAAATAAAAAGGTTACGATTGGCCGAAACAAAAAACGAGCATAAAAAACAACGTTTTGAAAGATTGTATTGCGGATAAACATGGTTATTCGTTGCCGGCGGCAAGCATGTTTGTCCAGGCAATTTCGGAACTCCCAGCCAGGTTGAAGTCACCAGCGCAAACAGAGAGTCTCTATGTAGCGGCATGTACGCGGAGACGTGCCTGTGCAGTGACGAAACAGCATAAGACGTTCATGGGGCATGAAACTCATCCGCGCCGATGTCCACACAGCCGTCGATGATGCGTGGCTGGCCGTCGATATCGGTCTCATTCTCAGCGGGTACGAAAGCAGGATCTCCCGCATCCCGGCACGGGGAATCTGACCGAATATGGTATTCGTTGTCCTGCCATGTTGCTGGGTTATTGTCCGGGCCGTCGGGATCGATGAAGAACGGATCGATACTTATGTTGCCGGTGTTCGTGTGAGAGGTCGGCCAGCCGCCCTGCACGTCGCAGAAGCTTACAGTGGGCGAGGCTGCCAAGAGATGAATCTGAGCGGGGCTGTTGCCCCACAGGATGCAGTTGCTGATGGCTGGACTGCTGAGCACGCAATACACGCCACCACCGACGTTGCCTGCCGTGTTGCCGACAATTGTGTTGTGGCGGATGGTCGCCTCGGATGGATTGCGCAGCGAGATGCCCGCTCCCAGCTTGGCCGAGTTCGCGTAGATCAGGTTGTCCCGGATCGCGGCGGTCGAACAACACAGATCGATCCCGCCGCCGCTGCTACGAGTGATGTTTGAGCGGAATGTGTTTGCGGCTATTTCCACGCTGTCACAGTTCTCGACAGCCGCGCCTCCTCCCAGACCGCCTGCCGTGTTGGCTTGAAACTCGTTTTCTTTCATCGACAAGGAGCCAATGCTGCGTAAATAGACACCCCCACCATGCCCAGAGGCCGTATTCCCCATGAACACGTTCTTTGTGAGTTGGCATGTGCCGCTGCCTGTGAGGATGATGGCCCCGCCCTGATCGCTTGCGCGATTCCCTTGGAACCGGTTGCTGGTCATTGTGATCGACGTGATGCTTCCCCCCTCAATGGCACCCCCATAAACGGCTGCGTTGTTCTCAAAGACGTTCTCAATAAGGTCGACAACTCCCTGGGAATTCGGGATTCGCATGGCCCCGCCATATTCGGCTGTGTTTCCTGAAATGATGCAGTTCTCAATAGTCATCGAGCAGTTGTCGCAGAAGATGGCTCCACCGAATTGGGCTTTGCCGTTTCGGAGGGCCAGGCCACGAATTGTAAAAAACCCGCCGCCATTTGCTTTCAGACATGAGCCGCTCTGATTGCCATCGATGATGGTGAGGTCGGCACCTGCTCCCTCAAGGGTCAGTCCTGAATCGCTCGCGGTGATCACGATGTTCTCGACGTAGGTACCTGGCGAGACGTGGATGGTCGCGATGTTGCCGTACCGGTCAATGATTTGTTGAATATGGCGAACCGGCGTTGCCGGCGTCATGCCGTCGTTGTCATCGTTGTCCCCTGGCGCGAAGCCGTTCTCTGCTGTTTCATCATTGACATAGTAGTCGTGCTTCGCTCCCGCCGGCACATAATGTGCGGTCACGGTCTTGTTGCCAAGCGCAACGAACTCGAGTGTGGTGCTGCGCGTCAGCCTGTCGCCATTTTCGTCCAACCAGCCCGCGAAGCCGTAGCCGTCAACGGCGTCCCAGTTGGCCCAGGGGGCCAGGGTCGCCGTCAGTGACACATTTACTCCCGGTATCATGGTGAAGGTGTAGTCTGTTTGGTTCCCGTGGGTTCCACTGATCCAGAAATGCGGCTCATCAAGGGTTGAACGCACCGTCAGGATTCTAAGAGGAGTCACCGTGAAGTCGCGGCCGGAGGCGCTGCTGATCGAGGGGTCGGATACCGAGACAATCCGCGTGCGGTAGTGCGATCCCGGCAAGAGACTCGGGTTCTCCCAGAGGAAGAGCCTGCCGTTGAACGGACGCGCCTCGGCGCCGGGCACGGGCAGCCAGGAGTCGCCTCCGTCGGCAGAATACTCCAGGTTGACCAACTCGCCCTCCTGGAAGCCAGTGCCGGAAGCATTCCAGCGGATAGTAATGTCAGAATCTTCGTCGATCACCTCGCAGCCTTTGGGAGAGAGCATTTGCAGAGCTCGTCCGCCTGATTCGGGCGGAAACAGGAGGGCCGGATCGCCGTGGAGGTTGAGTATCCACTGGTTTCCGCGATAGCCGCCGTCTTCCTGACTCCACGATACAAAGCCCATCTTGCTACGGGCAAATGCTTCACCGAGTGTCTGTCGCTGGTTGGCAAATATCTCTGTATAGAAAGCCTCTGCCGTATAATAGTTGATCCACTCAGATTCCGATGCGCCGATGTAGGCGACACCACCCCCGTGGGGACAACGAATCATCGCCTCACTGATGGAAGGCTCTTCCTTATCGATGGCCGCAGTAGAACAGCTCATGACGAAGAAGATACTCGGACGGCTGCTGTTTTCGAGGGATTCCGCCATCATGCGGTCCAGCCCGGCTCCGGCAGCAGGGTTGCCATGGCCCCATAGATATACGTGATGGTATCCATTGTTCAGAGCCGAGACCATATGGTCATAGGTTGGCTTATAGTCTCCGCAACGGTACTCATCCCACGAAGAGAAGGTGGGCAACAACTCGCCTAAGGGGGTCGCTTGCCAGTAAGGCTGGATTATTTTGCGGTACACGTTTCGCATGCCGCAGTCAGTTTCGTCGACCGGATCATGATCCCAATACCCGGCCGGCCGGTTCAAACCAGACATGTACCAGTCCCAAGTGGCGCTGATCAGCATGGTATTGGCAAATCCATCCGGCGGGGCCGTTTCGTAACGAACAAGCTTGTCTATATAGGCAGTAGCTTGGTCTGCCGTTCGCACCGGGATACGTCCGATCCATACCTCCGGCAGCAGATCGGCGTCATCCTCCAATGCTTCACCGTAAAGCCCGTCGCCGTCTTCGTCATACGTCCCATCCAGGCAGGCGTAGTACATGTCCGTTGGGTTGTCATGGACTATAGAGGCATAGGTGTAGCGCATGGGTACGATCGTGTCGTCACCGGCCAGGCAGACCCATATCGTCCCGTGGTTCCGGTAGTGGTCGATGATACAGTTGCGTATCTTGGTTTGCTCATCCGTGTTGCCGTCCGGGCGGGTGCCGTCGTAGTTGGCGTAGATCCATTCGGTTGTTACGAGCATGCCCTGTTTACCCTGGCCGGTCCTTCGGTCAACAAGCGGCTGAAACGCCGGTGCCAGGGCCTCGCTCGTGATCAGCAGATAGACCGCCGTATCGTCATCGCCTGCCTTTATGTCCTTGTCCATGACCCGCAAATCATGTGTCAGACCCTTCACACCCGTTGGCTCAAAGCGGTCCATGTCTCGGGGATTGGCGACAAGGTCCATTACCGCAGAGCGGCTACGCGACGCAGGGCGTACAGGTGAACGCATCGTTTCGGCAGGGATCTCATAGGACAGTTCAACCTCGATATGCGTAGCAAAGTACAATGCCCACTGGCTGGCCACGTACCGGATGGGGTTCAGCCGCAAGGCGGCCAGTGTACGGCCATGCCACCGATGTGTGCCAAGGACAGATACCATATCTGCCGGCAGCTTCTCGAGCGACGAGTACGCAGCCGGGTCCGGCAGTGTAAACGGGGCGGGCGGATCGTTGGTGGTACGCGCGGGCTGCGCTGGATAGACGAGCACATCCTCCATCAGGATGGATTCGGGAGCCTCTGCGTGTATGGCGGAGACGGTCGCGCCCGGCGGAAGAAGAACGTAGACGCTCACGGCCGGCAGGCTCGGCTTGCCCGGCTCGACTTCCGGTGTGAATCCGTTCCTGAGAGCGACGCGTGTGTACTCGCCTTCCGCCTCGAACTCAAGACTCTCGGGGTCAAGGGTCCAGTTCAGTGAGATCGTGTCCGTGTTTCCTATTGGACCTGCGGCACCGATCTGGTAAGGGTCGTTTGGCTCTCCCGTGCCGCCGCTGTATTTGGCATAGGAAGGTAAGCTTAAAGAGAAGATTGTGATTAATAAAGGGATTGTTCGCAAAATTTGTGAATTTATCAGAGACATCATTTTCAATCCTCCTGCCCCCATGTTCATAGAAACAGAATCACAAACGGCTTTTCCTATTTTGCTAATATGTAGTGTACTAAAGGAGACAGCCGTCGTCAAGAAAAAACAGGCCGAGCTATATCAAGCCCGGCCTGTTTGATATGCTTTAATTGCACGTACAAGCTCAATTAGCCGTCATTGTTTGCTTCCAGCGTAAAATCGGCTGGGATCTCGGGAATGAATGTCTCTGCGGGCAGTTCCGGGTCCCATTCGAAATCACAACCGGCCGCATATCTGTAATTATAGAGGCACTCTATTAAACTTCGTTTACTTAAAAAATAATGCCGGCAACAAATTTGAAAATTTCACAATTTTTTTAGTTTGGATTAGCCAACGTCGAAGATGATTTTATTGGACACTCGGAGAGGTGATTATTGCTGTCTTATAGCTTACTCTATATGTGGTAGTCGAAGCAAAGGGGCGGCCGCTATATGGTGGTTTGGGTTATGGGGCGTTAATTTGGTTATGGTTTAGTAAGCTAAAGAAAAATTGTTTGCTCTGTCGATATTGCGTAGGTTGCCAAGGATTTTTACAAGTTTTGAAGGGTGTGTGTGTATGAGTAAAAGGGAGTTGATCGATTACATCTGTAGAATTAACAGAACCGCCAAACCGGAATTTCTCGCCACTTTTTCGGAAGAGGAGTTGAATGATTATCTTGAGCATCTTATGGAGTTGGATTTGGAAGAATTGGTTGTCTGCAGCTAAGGACGTGCCGAACCGCTCTAAATAAGCTCGAACCTGAAAACTCGCAGCTACATTTTGCCGGTCCTTCTTCTTAATCTATCAGGAACGAGCCCATCAAACATAAACCCACGAAGCATGTTTGTTTATAATATCGAGGGTATGGATCGTCAAATGTCCCCCCAAATTCAGTTTTTCGATGTTTGCCGGACAGCTTGATTGGGTTGTTACTCGTCGAGTTCGTCGCCGACAACGGATCTGCTGATATCGCTAAGTCCACGTCTTCCGGGACGAGCTTGCCGCTGTTGCGGCCGGCTCTGAGTTCTGGGAGGTTCTTGGGTGTTAGTGTTGCTCTGGGGGGCGGAAGGCGAGTAGCTAAAAGGTACGACATCCGGAGCCTGGTCGGCTGTTACTATTGCTCCTGTGGGTATCTCGACAATACTGTTGAGTTTGAACTCGACCAGCGCCGGGTCATAACCACTTGGCACGCAAAAAACAAAGTCGATATATCTGACGCTGCCCTCGATGTCGCCGCTCGCAAGTTGTATCTCGGGGCTTATCTGTATTTCATCTTTTGTTTTCATGTATCCAATGGGATAGGCATTGACCGCTTCACCGGTTTTTCGCGTACATATTAATCTTAGCTGGGAAGGTGTAAATACGCCGGCGTCGATTATTGCTTCACGTTTTATCGCCCTTTTCTTTATTCCCACGCGCACGATTGTAGGGTTATAAGCTTCGTTTGTCGAGATGGGCAAAGCTACTGACTTGCCCCCCGGCTCGTACGCAACCTTGCCGCCTCGTGTCCTCAGTTCCGAGACGAAGTCGTCTACTTGTTTTTTCACAGCTTGGGAGGCCGGCCAGACGCCTGGTTTTGGCACTTCTATGGCTGGATAGACGCCGCTGATGCCTGATGCATCGCCGAGAAACCTGTTAAGGAAAAGCTGGTCCAGATAGCTGGGGTGGAGAGTTCTAAAGCTGTTTTTGCCGCTTAGACTGCCGTTACTGATGATACCGAACAGACCGGTGGCAAAACCGTCGGCGTTAAGCAGGGATCCGCTGGGATTATCGGTGTCCAGCCTCGCCGGGTCAAAACGCTCGTAGGGATAGGAAAGGGGCAGCGGTGCCATTTGTAGAGCTGTTAGCAGAAGCCCGGATACCATAAAGCCCAGGATAATTCCGCAGACTATCCGTCCGATAAGCTCGGGCATAAATCCTAAATCAACCGGGTGGCGGTTCAAAAAAGTAGCGGCTGTTTGAAGCAGGCCGAAGGTCACGACAAACAACAGGATAAAACAGAGAGTTTGCGCCCAGGGGACAAGAGAGAGCATACTGCCGTCATTGCCGCGGCGGATAATGAAATTTGCCAATACTTCAAAATAGCCGAACGCAACAACGCTCGAAATAATCGCTATAATTATCATGGCAAATGCCTTGACAAATGTCCCTTTTAAATACATCAAAGCACCACAACCCAGAATTATCAAAACTACAGCTAAGCTGGCCATAAACAATGTCTCCGGTTTTTCAGGATTCGTGATTCGCTTCACGAACCGTGTGTTACTAACGATTATTTTGAGCTGCTTTGTTCGTTTTTGATGTTGAAAGCACTCTAATCATTTCGTTTATCGCTACCTTCCCGGTAATTACTTTTCTGAGTGTCTGTTCCTGTAGATAGAGCATTTTGGCACGTCTGAACTGCGTACCGATCTCCGGCAGCGATTTTGATTGTTTTATAACTTTTCTTAAATCGTCGTTCATCGTGATGATTTCAAACACAGCCGTTCTGCCGAAATAGCCCGTCCCCTGGCAGTGTTCGCAGGGTGAAGGTTTGCCGTGCTTGTCGTATTGCACTTTGCCGGTACGATACAGCACTTTAGTTTTATCCGCGGTGATATTGAATTTTTTGAACAGTTCTTTATCCGGTGCGTAGGCCTGCTTGCACTCATCACAAAGTATTCGAATCAGCCGTTGATTGCTGATACCCAGAAGGGTATCTGCGACGACACTTTTATTGCTGACATATTTTAGCCATTTACCCAGCGCCTGTATCACGCTGTCTGCTTTGATCGTAATATATACGAGCTTTCCATCTCTGGCGGCGGCACAAGCTATCTGGGCTGTTTCGGCATCTTCACAATCGGAGACACCGATTATATCAGGTCCCATTCTTACAACGGTCTGGAGCTTTTTGGCAAATGTAGTTGTGCCGGTGTCGGTCAGATTGAAGATGTTTTGAGTTATGTTGGGCATCTTGGCGGGAGCCTGTCTTTCAAGCGTGTTTATGCTGTTAATGAAGGCATCGTGATTTCGAAGAAGTGCGTAAAGCGTGGTTGTTATGCCGTTTTTACGCGGCCCGCTTATAATAAATACGCCCTGTTTTATATCACGAAACTGATTGAGCTTTGCTTCCTGTTCGGGCATTAAGCCGATCTCGGTCAGTCTTGCCATGCCCTCTTGTGTTATTGGTTTAAGTCTGACCTGTTCTCCGGCGGTTGACCCGGCAGTCATTACTTCCCACGGAAAATCATCTTTCTTCTTGCGGATTTTGAAATTTCCTTTTTGTGGTTTGCGTTTTTCCTTGGTGTCCATACCGGCAAGTTCCTTGACGAAATGAATGAAATATTGCATTTGGTCTCTGGCTATGCTCGGCTGTTTTAGCGAAGTGCCGTCAACGTTGTAGGCTACCTGGTAATCTTGTGCCGTTGGGGAGAACACAATGCTGCTTGCCCTTCGCCACATAGCATCACTCAGAATTTCATAAGCTGTCTTATATCCGAAAAAGTCCGGCGTTCTGGGTTCGGGCACTGGAACTTCATTTTTATTTGACGTTATAAAAGAGAAGCTTTTAAGGGCCTCAAGTTTCTTTTCTTTACTGACGAGCAGGTTTTTGATGTGATCGACTGTCAGGACTTTATCAAAATCCAGGACTCTCGCATTGCGGTGCTTGACGTAAGCCAGAGATATCGCTCCGACCGCAATCAGATAGAAAAGCATCCCAACGATAAAGATCGGTACGAGCAGCCAGATTATTGCCCCTGCCGCTCCTGCTCCCAGGATGATACCTGTCCAGAAGACATCATTTGTTTCTACTGTTTTAGAATCGTAGTGTACCCAGCCAACCAGCGGCAGCCAGGCAAAAAAGATAATCAAATAGCCAATGAGTTTGATTATCGAAATATAGCCGCCATACTCGATGGAGGCTGATAATAAATCCAGCATAAGATGCTCCGTAAAAATCTCACAAAATGCCGCTGGCAGTGGTTCTGATCCCCTTTAGTGCCATTTTCAATTCATCTGTATTTGGTGCATATTTTAATGCTTCCCTCGGATCGATGAGTCCTTTTTCCACCAAATCACAAAGGTTATATGTAAGATCCTGCATGCCTTCGTTTTGTGAGCTTCGTATCACGTTGGGCAAATCGCCCTCGCGACCCTCGGCAATTAGCCTCCTGGCGGCAGCGTTTGTAATTAGAATCTCCACAGCGGGTATTCTGTCAGTACCTTCAGTGATGCACGGCAGCAATACCTGACTGATAATTGCTCTGATAGCCAGGCTTAAGGTCTGCCTTATAAGGTCACGTTCGTTTTGGGCGAACAGGTCCAAAAGCCGGTGAACGGCCTGAGACGCATTTGCCGAGTGTAACGTTCCGAAGACAAGGTGCCCGGTTTCCGCTGCTCTCATTCCCGCAGTGACGGTTTTGGCGTCCCGCATCTCGCCAACGAAGACAACATCGGGGTCTTGTCGCATTAGATATGTCAGAGCTTCCTCGAAATCATTGGTATCGAGCCCGATTTCCCTTTGCGAGACTATTGCTTTTCGGTCCTTAAACAGATACTCGATTGGGTCCTCGATGGTAATGATGTGGCAGGAGCGAGTGCGGTTTATGTAGTCTATCATCGATGCTATTGTTGTTGTCTTGCCGCAGCCGGTAGGGCCCACGACAAGAACCAGTCCCTGTCTGCTGTTGCATACCTTTTCCAGTGATGCCGGCAGGTGCAGCTCTTCGAACGGCGGGATGAATGTGTTGACACGCCGTGCCGCCAGGCTGATTAAGCCTCGCTGGCGAAACACATTCGTGCGGAAGCGATGCTCGCCGTCAACTTCATGGGCGAAGTCCAGTGTCCCGTGCTCCATGAAAGATTTTTTCTGGGCAGGGGTAAGCAGCTCGAATACCAATTCTTCCATCTTCTCGGGGGTTATTACATCGCCGGTCGTATTCTTCAATTCCCCAAAAAGACGCAATTTAGGCGTCTGCCCCACTTTCAGGTGTAGATCGCTGGCGCGGGTTTTGATGGCAGCTCTGAAAAACTTGTTCAGCTTAGGCTCATGATCAAGAGGCATTCGAGTATCAACAGGATGTTCTTTGCCTTCGGCCATAATTACAACTAACTCCAAAGTCTATAAACCAACTCGATCTGTCACGACCAGCCTGATTATAGGTCGTTAAACAGAAGAGCATTAATTACACCATGAGATTTGTAATGACAAACCTTATATGTCTATATTATAAGATTTTGCCCATGTTGTCAAGCTTGATGCTTCAACAATACTTATTTTTCACCAAAATGGCAAGGTTTATTTTACCAGTTTTAACCTCCCAGCGTTGGATAAACCTCCAAATCGGGGCTATTAACAAATCGACTTTAGCGATTCGCACCTGCTTGCCGATATAGAAAAGGGTGTATTTATGGAGTCAGAAAAACGGATATTGACGGGTAGAGAAAAGGAGGAGGCGGCAATAAGGCTTCTTGCCAAGCTGAAAGAGCAGTTGCGTTCGTCTGATGCATCGAACAGACGCAGAGCCGCTTTCAACTTATCCTGGATGCAGGAAGACGGTCTGGAAATCTTAAAAGAAGCTTTGACCGGCAGCGACCATATAACCACGAAAAACGCCGCAGCTTATGGGCTGAGAAAAATGCAGGGTAGAATGAAGAAGATGGCTCTTGAAGCGCTCAACCAGGGGCTCAAACATCGTGACAGTTCCACCAGGCAGGTTAGCAGAAGCGCCCTGGAACTGTTGGGACAGAAGGTTCCCGGCGGGTCTGTGCCGCAAAAACGGGCAACAAAAAGAACGAGAATCCGGGAGATCTCGAATGAGAGCAGGCCAAGGTTGAGAATCGATACGAGGCGAGGGATCGGCACGAGACGATCACGCTGAGGCGAGCCTGAAAAGAACAGAACACTCTCTCGTGAAATCCCGGGACAAGTCAAAGCTCACAACACTATTTCCCGCCTGCAATCATGAAGCCAGCATCAGAGTCAGGGACATATAGATTGCCACGCTTATCGAGTCGTTTGCGGTTGTAACCAGCGGACCGGAGCTTATCGCCGGGTCTATGCCGATTCGGCGGAACAAAAACGGCAGAAATAAACCAAGCGTTGTCGCAACCATGATAGCTGAGAACATCGCCGTGCCGAATGCAAAGATCAGCCGTCCCAGCGAGATCGCATTTTCCGGTGCCCTGGAGCAAATCAAAATAGCACAGGCGATGCCGCCCAACACTCCACAGCTTAATGCTACAAGAAGCGCAATTCGCACTTCTCGCGTAAAGACCTGGCTGAATCTTAACGCCGCCAGGTGGCCTGTTGCCAGTCCCGATACGACGATGGCGGAGGTTTGAAGCCCTGCGTTGCCGCTAATGGCCTGGATCATCGGCGCAAATGCAGCTACGGCTACGAAGACCTCCAGGTGGTGAGTCTGGAAGAAAATCATCACCGTGCCCGTGACAGCCGTGCCTATCAGGCAGGGCAGAAGCCAGGTCATTCTCACGCGGGCCGCATGGAATACCGATACGTTGTCCAGCTCTTCGGGATCGGTACCCGCCATTGTGTAAAAGTCTTCTGCGGCTTCTTCCTCGGCGACTTCGATGACACGGTCGGCAGTGATTCGACCAACGAGTCTGTGGCTCTTATTGAGAACGGGCACAACTATAAGATCGTTTTTGCTGAATATGTTTCTGACTTCTTCCTGGTCGGTATTGACATTGACATAAATAGTGTCGGGGTCTATAAGATCGCCGATTCTCGTTTTTTCGGGACGAGTCAGCAGGAACCGCAGACGAACATCGCCGAGAAATCGGCCGTTTTTGTTCACAACATAAACAGAGTAGAAATCCTCGTCGATCTCCGCAGCGCGGATTTTACTGACGGCCTCGGCGACGGTGGCGTTCTCGGAAACACTGATTACAACAGGGTCCATAATCCCGCCGGCCGAGTCTTCGGAGTAGCCCATCAACTCCTTGATTTCCGCCGATTCGCTCGGTGATATGCTTTCGAGCAGTTCGGCCCTTTTTTCTTCGGACAGCTCAGAAAGGATATCGGCGGCATCGTCAGGGTCAAGCTCGGAAACAAGGCTGGTCAGTTCCTCGTTTTTGAGAAGTTCGAATAATTCGGATCTGGTCGCCTCATCGACCTTTTCAAACACCTCGGCGGACATCGACTTGTCCATGACATCGAAGATAGCACGTCTCTCCTCGTTATCCACAAGTTCGACAATTTCGGCTATGTCACTACTTCGCTGGTCATTAAGCAGTTCACCCAGGGCCCGCATGTCCCCTGACTCAAGCAAACGCTCAATTTGTTGCAGCAATTGTTTCTGTTCGTCCGCCATTGAGATACCCATACTTACTAAAGCCGATAGTCAAATTCACCCGCCACCGGCATAGAATAACCTAATTTCTTTTGTCCGGCAACAATTTTGGGCATATTAAAAAACTTTGGTCCCTTAGCCCCCATCGTTTGGCTCCCGAATTAACCACAACATCATTGACTTTAGTGCCGATAAGTGTTAGAATTACAGTGACTAAAGGAGAAATTCTCGACATTCTTCGAGGGATAATAGAGGATGTTTGCTGTAAGCGAAACTTTTACCATGTCATGGTATCAAAAACAAAGCGGCATTTTTGCAACCCGGCTGCTAATCTTGCTCATCATCTGTGTTTTTGGCCTGCCGGCAAATGCCGTCACAAACATCTATGTATTCGTCCCCGGCCAAAGTACCGTGGTTCGAACCGGCGGTCTCGCCGGTGTCCACGAAACCTATGGCATCGGAGGAAAGTTCCGGTTGACTGTCGATTTCAATGCCGGTATCGCCTCGTTTGATAAGGTCGATGCGAATCTGACCGAGCCGACCGGCTTTTTGTATACGGAGAGCCTCGGCGAAATTTTCAACATGACCGCACGTGCCGGAACCATAGTAAATGATACGACAATTGAGTTCGAGGGCAAAACCGCCGACGGCACAGAAAGCGACGTCAGTCTGACCCTGACCTTCGAAGATGACTCAGCCCGCCTGATCGGCAAAACCACCCCGCCGCCCAACAGCGCCGACATGTTCTTCTACGATATCGACGCCGTCGCCAAAAAAAAATACGCCGGTGGCACCGGAGAACCTAACAATCCATACCAGATCTCAACGGCAAAAGACCTGATGCTGCTCGGTGACAGCCCCGAAGATTACGATAAGCACTTCATCCTGACAGCCGACATCGACCTGGACCCAGATCTGCCCGGCCACAAGGTCTTCGACAAGGCCGTCATTGGTGCCGGGACTTTTGTTGGTTATTTAGGCTTTGAAGGAACACCTTTCAGTGGAGTCCTCGACGGCAACGGCCACACGATCTCGCATCTGACGATCATAGGCGAGAGCTATCTGGGTCTGTTTGGGCAATTAGACAATGGGGCGACTATTTCAAATCTGGGTCTCGAAGCGGTAGATGTTGAGGGAACGGATTATTGTATCGGTGCCCTCGTGGGCGAGAACTCGGGCGGTAGTATAGCTAACTGTTACACCAGTGGGAATATCAGTGGTTCTTGGGAGGTTGGTGGCCTCATGGGCTACAACTCTTATGGCACTGTAGCTTACTGCTACAGCACCGGAACGGTCAGTGGTGAGAGCCGAGTCGGCGGGCTGGTAGGATGGAATGAGTCTGAAATAACGAATTGCTATGCCGCCAACAAAGTTTTAGGAAATAAGCATGTCGGCGGTTTGGTGGGATACAGTGACGGAATGTTCAGTATGAGCAGCAAAATCACTAAAAGTTATTTTCTGGCTGCCCGTGATGACGGCGGACCGGACAATGGGCATGGCTTTCCTTTGACGGATGAGCAGATGAAAAAACCTTCCAGCTTCTTTGGTTGGGATTTTGTCGGCAAACCGGATGGCCCTCATGACATTTGGGCTGAGCCTGTTGAAGGTGGATATCCAATCCTTTGGTGGCAGCTTTCGCCATTACCCGAATTGCCCTTTTTGAGTGGGAAGGGCGAACCCAACGATCCGTACCTTATCTCAACGGCTGATGAATTGAACAGCATCGGCCATAATCCAAGGTTGATGGCCGCGCATTTTAAGTTGATAAATGATATTGACCTGGCAGGCATTGACTTTTGTATTATTGGCAGCGAGATATTTCCCTTCACCGGCGTATTTGACGGCAACGGTCACACGATCTCAAACTTCAACCACACTACCAAATATGTCAGTTTTGTAGGGCTATTCGGGTACGTAAAAGGTCCCAAGGCAGAAATAAGAGATTTGGGGCTGATAAGTCCAAATATTAACTGGGCAAGTGGGGATGTTGGTTCATTAGTTGGCTACCTTGGAGATGGAACCATCTCTAATTGCTATGCTGATGGTGGCAGCGTGAACGGTTTCGGCGGTGTGGGCGGATTGGTGGGGTCGATTAATGGATCAATTACTAACTGTCATTCCAGTACGACTGTTTCCGGAATGGAGACCATCGGTGGCCTGGTAGGATCGGTCGGCGGTTTAGTAGGATTGGTCAGCGATCAGGTTGGATCGAATGAATATACCGGCACTATATCTAACTGTTATTCAACAGGTAGCGTTTCGGGTGATAGGAACGTTGGTGGTTTGGTGGGAAATAATTTCGGGGATATGACGATTTGCTATACGACAGGGAGTGTTTCAGGTATTAGGTCCGTTGGTGGCCTGGTGGGAAGAAATTTGTTTGGGCAAATGACAAATTGCTATGCAACAGCCGGTGTTGCGGGCAATGTGTACGTTGGCGGCCTGGTGGGATCGAATGAATATACTTGCACTATATCTAACTGTTATTCAACAGGTAGCGTTTCGGGTGATTGGGCCGTTGGTGGCTTGGTGGGAGCTAATTGGTACGGGCATATGATGAATTGCTATGCGAGAGCCACTGTTGCCGGCGATGGGTACGTTGGCGGCTTGGTAGGCCGTAATTATGAAGGCAGTATCTGGTCGAGTTACAGCACCGGTAGTGTCATCGGAACTGAGAAAGTCGGCGGCCTAGTAGGAGAGAATACTTTGATCCCTAACCAACAAGGTCTAAATAATACGGGCATCATCGGTAGTAGTTTCTGGGATATGGAGACCTCAAAACAGGACACAAGTGACGGTGGTATGGGTAAGACCACAGAAGAAATGCAAATGACCAGCACATTCTTCGAAGCCGGTTGGGACTTCGTAGACGAGACGGCCAACGGCCCAGAAGACATCTGGTGGATTCTCGAAGGGCAGGACTATCCGAGATTGTGGTGGGAACTGACAGAAGACTAATCAGGGGCGTTTGCTGAGAATTTGCCGACAGAGCAATAAATTAGCTTATAATCGGAAATCAAAGGCAAAATGTTCTTGGTTTTGAAACAAATTTAGTGTAAAATGTAACTTGAAGCGATTGTATTTGGTTTCGCTGAGAAAAAGTATATTGTTCTGTTTGAGGGCGATACGATGAAAAGTTTTTTTTATGGGATTTTGGGAATCTGGGCAATTATTGCCTGCGTGTCTATGGCGGCACCTGAGCCGGCTATTGTGCCCGCACCGGGGCAATGGACCCTTAATATGGAATTTACTCCTCCCCAACAAATAACTTTGCCGCGAGGTTCCGATAACAAGAAGGCAAATTT
Source organism: uncultured Pirellulales bacterium (assembly GCA_964439135.1). GTDB lineage: Bacteria > Planctomycetota > Phycisphaerae > Sedimentisphaerales > Anaerobacaceae > JAFGPJ01. Next base: position 1,697 of record CAYTNN010000087.1, on the reverse strand, counting down.
CTGGTATACGATTATTACGCTGACCAACAACACAGGTAACGACGTTGATTTCTACCCTAAATGTGACCTGATGACGGATAGCTTTCAGATTATACCGGCGGGCAAATTTGTATCAACAATGCTTTTTGATCAAATAAAAAGGCGTCATAAGAGCAAGTACCCGTTTCTTGAATCTTTAGACAATGCCGGCATTAAAATACTTCAGGGTGAGGATAATACGAAAGATATCGCCGTTATCTGGCCGGATTTTGATACACAAGCCAAGAGCTTGCAGCTATTTATAACAGGACTTAGTAATGAGACGGCTGCTGTTGACCATCCGGTGTTAAAAGACGATGGGGGCGAGCCTCTCAAAGTTTTCCTGAGAAAAACCCTCGAATTAAGCTACTCACTGAGGGGCGATCAGGCCTTAAGGACAAATGCCAGCTTTGCTTTTCAGGGAAAACGCTGGATTATGAGGTAGTATTGCATTTCAAATCTGGACGGGAAGAAATAACGCCGAGGCAGTCGGAGTATCAAGTTTGTAACATAGAAGGCCGTAAAAACCGCCCTGAAATGTTGGCAAGATGGATCTGGTGTTGAGAGCTTAATCAAAAATTGTTATTGCTGTATTAGAAAGAGTTAGGTTTTTTTATTGTTATCCCGTTCGTTTTCAAACAAATGCGATTTTTTTTCTTGCCTTGCCTAAGCCTTCCGGATTTGCCAATTCTACGCTTCGCCATATTGGCTTTCGGGGGATGAAATATACAATTTCAGCTTGTTTTTTGAAGATTATATTGCCTTTATATAAGAAAATTATCAGGAAAGCGACTTCTTTTTACACGTGTATTATCTAATGTAATTAGCTCAGAAATGGATCGAATAGCGGTAGTCCGAATAACTAAATGTCCATTTGATAATTTATTTGCCAAAAAGGTTTTAGTGTCGTATAATAAGTAGGTATTAGTCAGAATCAGTGGTAGGATAAACCTGATGGGAAAAATGCAAACAGCACAAAAGATGCCTCCAATAGAGCAATTAAGAGGCAGAACGCTCGGTAGAATACTTATCAAAATGGGTATTCTTAACAGAGACAAGGTTCATGAGTGCCTGAAGATCCAGGGTCAGCGGCCAGAGAAGGTTCAGATAGGACAGATTTTCCTCGAATTAGGTCTCGTCGATGAGGGTCAGCTACAGATGGCCCTGGCGGCCCAACGCGGAATGGAGCATGTGAGTCTGGATGGTATTGATATTCCTGCCGATGTAGTCGAGAAGGTGCCGGCGCAAATGGCAAAGACGTACCACATCGTCCCAATCGAGTACAATCAGGGGCTGAATGAATTGATCGTTGCCCTTGATAATCCTGAAAATTTCAGAGCTACTGACGATTTGAGCACCCTGATGGGTTTCAAGGTTACAGCGAAGATAACCGACTCCGAAGCACTCGAAAAGGCCCTGGCTAAATACTATGAGACAAAGCAAGACAACAATATCAACGAGTTAATCGATGAAATACAGGGCGACACATTTCTTGCGGAATTTGACGGCAGGAACCAGAGTATCGACCTGGATGAGTTGAAGGAGCTGTCCGAGTCAAACCCGGTTAAAAAATTGCTGAACCTGGTCTTGCTGCAGGCAATTCGTGACAAGGCGTCGGACATTCATTTTGAGCCGTTTGAAGATGAATACAAGATGCGTTACCGGATCGACGGTGTGCT
>CAYTNN010000086.1:0-16971 GCA_964439135.1 uncultured Pirellulales bacterium | reverse complement strand
GGTAAGTTACTGGCAAGATAAAAACACGCTGGCTTTGAAAATCACGTATACAGGGATTGATACGTATGAAAGAAGACACGAAAAACAGTAGCGACCTGGCAATCAAAAAACCGCCAATCGGTCTTGCTGCATTCGCGCTTGTGGGTCCGTCCTTTGTCTGGGCGGCGGAATACATCGGCTCAGGCGAGGTCATCTTAGCGACGCGCACGGGAGCGATTCTCGGCACGGCAGTGCTCTGGGCGATTGTCGTAGGAATCTTCCTGAAGTTCTGGATCGGTATGAGCGGGGCACGCTATACCGTCTGCACGGGTGAAGGGATGATCGATATGTTCGCCCGGATGCCGGGACCGAAAAACTGGGCCGTGTGGGTTGTTCTGGTTGTCCAGTTTTTAGCAGGAACGTTTTCCATCGGGGCGGTCGTGACAGCGGCGGGCGTGTTCGTCAGCAGTCTCTTTCCCGCTCAAATGATTCCGGAGTCGATGAGAAGTTTATTTCCCGGTCTGTGCGGCTGGGCAGTGACAATTGTCGCTGTCGCCGTGGTCTGGTCGGGGCTTTTCAACGTGCTCAAAATCGTGATGAGTGTTCTCGTATTGATTGTTGTCCTGGGCGTACTATACGTAGCAGCCCACGTCTTCCCGGGTGTCGGCACGTTATTGAAGAGCCTTACTTTCAGTGTGCCGGCAGTGCCCGAATGGGCGACATCTCTTGATAAGGTCAGCGATAATCCGTGGAAAGAAATCCTGCCGTTATTAGGCTGGGGCGCCGGCGGGTTTGCCAGTCAGGTCTGGTACACATACTGGGTACTTGGAGCAGGCTACGGTGCCGCGGCGGGGCGAGGTTACGGCAGATCTGCCGATGTGGCGAGTCTGCGATCAATGACACGCGATGCTGCGGTAAAAATCAAGGGATGGTGCCGGGTGCTGTATATCGATTCGTCTCTGGCCGTGGTGATTGGAGTCGTGGCGACAGGTGCATTCTTCATCGCCGGCGCCGGTGTGCTTGGGCCTGAGAAAATCGCACCCGAAGGCCCGGACGTGGCTATTAAGCTCTCGACGGTGTTCTCGTCGAGATGGGGGTCGGCGGGCGGCTTTTTGTTTATGGTGGCTGGAGCGGCGGCGCTGATTTCCACGCAGATCGGCCAGTTGGCCGGCTGGCCAAGACTGCTGGCCGATTCATGCCGAATCTGCATACCGGGTTTTAACAAGAAGCTCTCGTGGAAATGGCAGTTCCGGCTGTTTTTGCTCTTCTTTTTGTGTGCGAACATGGTCATCGTTTTTTGCTTCAAGGAAAAACCAGTGGTCCTGGTGCAGTTCGCCGCTCTGCTGGACGGCCTGCTCCTGACTCCGATGCAGGCGATCCTGGTGGCGGTCGGCCTGTTCGTTGTGATGCCCAAGTTACTCAGTGCTGAAGCCGCTCGCGTGCTCAAGCCAAACTGGACATTTGCAATCGGATTGGTAATTGCGTTTCTTGTGTTCGGCTATTTCTGCATTGTCCAGATGCCGGCAGTTATCTTCAAGCAATAGCTGTTCCTGTAACGCAGGCATTTGGCTTCAGCAGGGGCGGATTTTCAGTCGGCACGCATTATATCTGCGGCCTTGTCGAGAATATAATTCGGCTGATACGGATACATTGCCAGGTCCTCTCGCCTGGTAATGCCGCTCAGTACCAGGGCCGTCTCGATATCCGATTCGATGCCGGCGATGATATCCGTATCCATCCTGTCGCCGATGATGAGCGTATCCTCCAGTTTGCATCCGATTTTCTTGATTGCATGCCGCATCATGAGGGGATTCGGCTTGCCAATGAAATATGCATGCCTGCCCGTCGCCATCTCTATAGGCGCCACCAGTGCTCTGCAAGCGGGCACAATGCCTTTTTCCGACGGCCCCGTCAGGTCGGAGTTAGTCCCGATCAGCTTCGCGCCGCCGAGCACTAAGTGGACGGCGGTCTCGATTTGTTCGAAATTGTATGTCCTGGACTCACCGACTACGACATACACGGGATTTACCTGGTCGATGTAGAAGCCGGCATTATGCAGGGCGTTAATCAGGCCCGACTCGCCGATGACGTACACGCCGACATTTGGATTCTGACTGGCCAGGAAGCTCGCCGTGGCATGGGCGGATGTAATGAAATCTTCGATTCCCACGTCGATTCCCATGCGAGCGAGCTTCTGTTTGAGCTCCTTGGATGACTTTGCACTGCTGTTGGTAAGGAACAGGAAACTCTTGTTCTGATTCTTCAGCCAATCGACGAATTCTTTTGCGCCTTCGACCAGTCTGTCGCCGTGGTAGATAACGCCGTCCATATCGCAAATATAACCTTTTTTATCCGCCAGTTTTCCCATGAGCCGGACTCCTTTTTATAACATTATATTCAGGCAAGCCTTCCGAACAATGTCAGTGGGCTAACACCTGTTATCGTTACTTCCGCAAATTTTCCGGCCAAAGATTCGGGGCCGTTAAACACAACAATCCAGTCGCCCGATGTCCTGCCGATAAGTTGCGGTGCATCTCCGGTCTTGGGGGCGTTCAGATGCGGCTTCTTACTTAAACCTTCGACCAGGACCTTTACTTGTTTACCCTGAAAGTCCCTGCTAAGTTCATTGCTTATTTTTTCCTGCACGGCGAGAAGTTCGATATTCCGCCTCTGCTTGACTTCGGCGCCAACGGTGTCCTGCAATTTTTTGTCCGAGGCAGTTCCGGGCCGGGGCGAATATTTGAATATAAACGCGTTTTTATACCTGGCCTTTTTGATCAGGTCTACCGTAGCCTGGAAATCGTCGTCGGTCTCGCCCGGAAAACCGACAATGAAATCGCCCGCGATGGAGATGTTCGGCACAATCGCCCTGGCCCTGTCGAGCAGTTCCAGGTACCATGCGGCGGTATAATTGCGATTCATCGCATGCAGGATGTTGTCCGAGCCGCTCTGTGCCGGCATGTGCAGATACTCGCAAACCTTCGGCGAACCGGCCATGACATGCATAATCTCGTCGAAGAACTCCTCGGACGGATAGCTTGTCACGAACCGGAGCCATTCGACCCCTTCGATATTGCCTGCCGCATCGAGCAAATCCGCCAGGGACCAGGTCTTTTCGCCTTGTTTGTATTTGTACGAATTAACCGTCTGGCCCAGGAGCGTGATTTGTTTGACACCATGGTCCGCCAATTTCTTTATCTGCTCGATTATTGCTTCGGGCGGCCGGGACACTTCCGGCCCGCGGACGTAGGGCACGACACAGTACGAGCAGAAATTATTGCAGCCCCGCATGACCCGGACAAAAGCCTGGGCCGGGATTGACTCGTCCTCGATGCCGTAGGCCGATTCGAACTGTTCGAGCGCCTGGGTCTTTTCTTCGGCGGCTTTCTGACGGATTTTCTCCGTTACCGCCAGGCTTTTCTTTTTTTCTTCCAGGGCTTCTGTGATAAGCTGCATTATCTGCGGGATTTCCGCCGGGCCGCAAACGAGATTGACCGCATCGTGTTCGAGCAGTTTATCGCCGAGCCGCTGGGCCATACAGCCGATGACGCCGACCACCAGGTCGGGGCGGGACTCCTTAATGTGCTTGAGATGACCCAGGTGCGAAAGCACCCGCTGCTCGGCGTGCTCCCGCACCGAGCAGGTATTTATCAGAACGACATCGGCTTGCTTTACGCTATCGGTAATACCGAATCCGGCTTCTTCGAGCGCAGAAGTCACCAGCGCCGTGTCCAGCTTGTTCATCTGACAGCCGAAACTCTTAATATGTACGCACGGATTACTCATAAACAATCGAATATACAGCATTTGGAGCGGAAAATCAAATCGTGATTATGAACGATTCGTGCAGGATGTCAGCCCTGCATGATCAAAAATACGAGATAGCCAACATACAAAGCGACGAAGAGAAAACCCTCCCATCTGTCAAGTACACCTTTTTTACCTGTGAACATTACGATAAATAAGGCCAGGCTGGCGAAGACTGCAACACCGATATCGATATTGCTTTTCGGCTGCAATGGGATCGGTCTGATCAGGGCGCTTATGCCCAGAATCAAAAAGATATTGAAGATGTTGGATCCAACTATATTACCGACGGCAATGTCGCTGTTTTTTTTATAGGCCGCCACAACAGACGTCGCCAGTTCCGGCAGGCTTGTTCCCGCCGCGACGATTGTCAAAGCTATCAGAGACTGGCTGACGCCCAACGCCGAGGCGAGAGCTACCGCACCATCGACAACAAATTTGGCACCCACAAGCAAACCTGCGAGCCCAAGGACGATCATCAGAATTGTTTTTCTCACGCCGTACTGTTTTGTCTCAGCGGATGCATCGGTACTATTATCTCTCTTGCCCGCGATGTGGAGCACGTAATATAAGAAGAACGCAAAACAGGCCAGCAGAATCAGGGCATCTATTCTCGACAATCCCTGAAAGCCGCCGTGTGTGAGCAAATGGTCGTTTGCCAGCAATCCGAGCAGCACAGCGGCCGCAAGGGTCATCGGTATCTCAAACCATACAGTGCCATGAGTGACTATCAGTGGAAAAATCAGCGACGAGAAACCGAGTATGATCAGAATGTTGAAAATATTGCTGCCCAGGACATTACCGATAGCGATATCGGCGTTTGCTTTGACGCCTGCGAATATATTAACAACCAGCTCAGGCGTGGATGTTCCGAAGGCAACAATGGTCAGGCCGATGAACAGGTCACTGACTTTGAGGGTTCTTGCAATGGAAGACGCTCCATCGACAAGCAAGTCGGCCCCTTTGATCAGCAGTATAAAGCCAACAATCAGTAACACATAAGTCAGCATGAGAAATACCAGTCACGACAAGCTGCCCCTTTAATCTCCAAAGCACGTCCCTACCGAACGTGCTGATTGTATGAGCGGGTAGGCCGGCGGGACAGTCTTTGGGCCGACTGCAACTTTGTCTAAAGGAAACTTTATCAGCTTGCTTCCTTTGATGGCGGACATATATCCGAATTCGCCATTCTGCATCAGTTCCATAGCTTTCGTTCCGAGGCTGGTAGCCAGCACCCTGTCGAACGGCGTGGGCGAGCCGCCTCGCTGCAGATATCCCATCACAACGGTTCGCGTCTCGATACCCGTTTCGTTTTCTATTTGCTTTGCGAGCACAAAACCGATGCCGCCCAGCCGGACCGGGTCTGCGCTTTCCTTGACGATTCTCTGAATGACGACTTCGCCACCTATGGGCTTAGCTCCCTCTGCAACCACGACGATACTGAATTTCTTGCCCTTTCTGGCTCTCTGTTTGACCGTCTTTACAACTATTTTTACATCGTACGGTATCTCCGGAATCAGAATAATGTCACCACCGCCGGCGATGCCGGAGTGAAGGGCAAGCCAGCCGCTGTGATGGCCCATGACCTCGACAATCATGACTCGATGGTGCGACTGAGCGGTGGTATGGACCCTGTCAATTCCTTCGGTGGCCACGGCGACGGCAGAATCGAATCCGAAAGTGATATCCGTTCCCCTAATATCGTTGTCGATGGTCTTGGGAACTCCGATGACGTTTAATCCGTCCCGGTGCAGCTTGTGAGCAATTCCCAAAGTGCCGTCACCTCCGATGCAGACAAGGCAGACCACGCCGAGCTTCTTTATGTTTTTAATTGCTGCCTTTGACAGGTCTTGGAACTTCAAAGTCTTATCTTTGCCGACCGGATACCTGTAGGGATTTGCTATTTTGGACGTACCGAGAATGGTGCCGCCAAGGGTCAATATCCCCGAAACATCGTTGTATGCAAGCCTTCTGTACTTGTTATTGACGAGTCCATGATAGCCGTCTTCTATTCCGAGAACTTCCAAATTATGTTCGAGAATGGCTTTTTTAGCAACTGCACGTATGACGGCGTTAATTCCTGGACAATCGCCTCCACCTGTAAGAATTGCTATTCGTTTCCGAGTTTTCATTTAATAATCTCCTTAATCTATTCGCTGCTGATTTAGAGTATACGCAAGAGACACGTAAAATCAAGCACGCATTTTCCTGTCTCTGAGGGTAGTACAGGTATCACGAAAATGATTTTTTAGTCCGCTCTCTGTTTAATTGTCGCTGAAGGTCTTTCAGCCGGTTGCTCTCGTCGAAGCCTAAGAGAATGATTGGAAAAGCGGTATTATTGTGCATCAGTGGCTCGTCCAGATCGACCCATTTGCGGCAATATTCGCCGTCGGGGGTCCCGGGTATCGGCGAAAAATCAGCCAGCATTCCGCGGATGCCGAGGCTGCTGACAAAACGCATCGAGGCTTCAAGCTCCTGAATATCAATATGCGGATGGCCGAGGATTTGATACGCAGTGATATTTTCAGGTTCGGCCCCGGCGTCAATCAGGTATCGAGTCGCCTGCACAAGTTCATCGGAAAAAACTTTCGAGCCGGTTTGTTTCTGCCATTGCTGCGAAGCACTCTCGAAGCCGAGATAGAAAGTCTTAAAGCCGGCCCGCAACATAAGCTCAGATAAATCTCTGGTGATAAAACGTGCGTTGAGGGCGTTCGGGCTGTGAAAGTTCACTCTTAAATTGCGTTTCAGGACCTCGCTTAGAAACGGAATCAGGACCTTATCTGCTTCGAACAGCAGGGCATCATCGTAGAAAGCGATGTTGCCGGCGCCAAGCCGGCAGAGCAATTCCAACTCACCTAAAGAATGTTCCAGCGATCGAGGCTTGAATTTGCCATACACCTTCGGCACCGAGCAATAGGTGCAATTGAAGGGGCAACCTTCGGTCAGCTTCAATATACCGACATTCAGTTTATCGTAAACTTCCCACAAGGCCGGCTGCTGAAGGTCCGGACCGATTGCCAGATATTCCCAGAGCGGCTCAAGGTTCATCCCCTTTACAAGCAAATCCGCCCCCAATGTCTGCGCATGATCGCAGCAAAGCGTAACGTAGTTACCGCCTAAAATAATTTTCGCCTGAGGTTGAAGCTTGTGGATATCCTCAATAACTTTTTCGAGACCATTGTACCAATAGGTCATTGTCGTCTGGATCATAACAAAATCGAACGGACCTTCTTTGGACAGGAAATCGGTGAACAGATTTCGAGGCAGGCCGAATCGCCGAAAGTAGCGGGGTATTGCTTTTAAGGCCGGAGGGACTGGGGAGTGTTCGCTGTAGAACCGGCCTCGGCCCCACCGGTCGGATTTAAACTTCTGTTGCCCGGCCATAAAGGGGACGAGCCGGTCGAGGTAATCGAACAGTTTAAAGTCGGCTTTGCCGCGCAGAAATCCGGCCACACTGAGCAGGCCGGAGGGCTTGAGCCAGAAATCGTACGCCGCGAAGTCATAGATCGGCGGATTAACAAGCAGCATCTTCGGCTTCATCGTTCCTTGCCGTACGTTAGCCTTCTTGGACGACGTTAAATCCCATCAGGACGCCGAGATTTTTCATGTCTTCCATGTGGTCGCCGTAGAAGACCGCACGATGCAGCAGCGCCATTGTACCGCCCTTGAGGATGTCTGCGCCCCAGTTATGATACATCTTGCGTGCATTGGCGACCTTCGTCCAGAACTGCGTTCGACAGCCCAGTTCATCGTGGGTAATCTTATAGATTTTTCCCGTTGAGATCAACATGGAGTCGAGGTTGATAAATTTGGCACAGGTAACATCCTGTCCGATTCGGTTCTCCACGTCGAGTGAGACGCCTCGCTCGCTGTCAGACTGGGTCCGGATGCTAAAGGGCAGACGCTGGCTGGCGGGGCCGTCCATTTTCGTTGCCGAAGTGCAGTGGAAATGTATCAGCGCATCCTCGGATGCATCGAAGACCGGATCGCTGATAACGCCCGGGATGCCATACGCATAATTGAACATGAGCATCGTCAGTGTCGAGTCCATATCCCCCTCGCAGGCCCCGACCAGGCCGAGGTCGTTGAGCTTGCTGAACGTAAGACAAGCCTTTGCCGGCCTGCCCATACAGCCCGAGCTCGTGATGGCCTGCGCCCCATTCTTAATCATCATATCTTTCATCGCCAGGTAGAAGCGTGCCGAGTTGATGATTTCTTCTCTGGAGGGTTCGACGATTTTCTTTGCTTTGCTGATCCAGTATTTTTCCGCTTCTTCCTCGGCGTCTTTGATATCGATTGCCTCATGAGCTTTTACCGTCTCCTCAATCGTCACCGGGATGACCTCGCAACCGAGGCGTTCTTTGACCTGCTCTGCGGAGCAGGCGGCGGCAGTTCCGAGCGGCCCATTGACAACGATTATGCGTGTTTTACGCAGGTGCGGCGCGACCCGCATCAACCCGACGGTTCTATCAATCTCGCTGAAGTCGCTGGTCGGTAAAAGTATTACTTTTTTCCCGTCTTTCTGCCACTGGGGAAAGTACATCCAGCCGTGCCCGCTGAATGGCTGGGAGAATACCGCGGTGGGCAGCCCGATGTCGATGATTCGGTCCATCGCCGCCTTTGGCGCGCCGCCGCCGTGGCCGGATAGATGGAATATCAGAACGCCGTCTGCATCGCTCAGCCTGGGCAAGATCTTTTCCACCTCGGTCGGGGGAACCAGCTCGCCGCCGGTGAACTCCACGTCGCCCAGCTTGCGTTCCACGCCGGCGAGATATTTATCGAATTTGGCAATCTCATCCGTGGGTCTTGAGAGATAAATCCCGCCGGTTCTGCCGATAAAGACTTTGTAGATTTTAACAGCGGGCAATCTTGGCGGCCATTCTCCGGCCCCGCCGGCCGCTGCGGCTCGATCGGCCAATTGTGTGCCCAGTATGACAGCTCCCGCTCCTGCTGCACTTGCACCCAGGAATTCTCTTCGATTGATTAAATCACTCATAATCTGGCTCCTTATTCTTATATTTCAGAGATTTTCACAAAACCGCCCATTCGGAGTATCCTTATTAGAATTCACTTTCATTGAACAGGCCAACCGATAATACAAATGGCCAAACCACAAATCAAGTACGAAATTATCAGAGAGCTATTGTGCCCTGTCAGCGATGATGGTGTGCAGTACATACCCTACGTATCTGCATTTTCTAATCTCAATTGAAAGGCATTGACTCGGCTACCCCCTATATGCTACAATAAATGTAGCTTAAAGATAAAATAATGACTATAGTTAATATCTCAAACAACCGCTGAGGAAGGGTTCATAAGATGCTCAGATACGTAAGAATCTCGTTAATAACCATTATGATAACCTTTTTATTGATAGGCTCAATAGAAGAGATCTGTCAGGCGGACGATTTAAGCAGAGGTCTCCGGGCCGATACGACAGAGCCGGCCCTGATGGCTGAGAACTCGTCCAATGTGGTCTCCGGCGTTGTTATTAATGAGATTCACTACGATCCCGATATCAAAACCGAACTTTTAGAGTTTATTGAGCTCCACAACACGACTGCGGTAGATATTGATCTTTCAGGCTGGTATTTTACTAACGCTATATCATATCAATTCCCGGACGGCTCGATCCTGCCGGCGAGAGGCTATATTATCGTGGCCCAGGACCCAACCCATATCAGCGGCAGATTCATCGTACCGATCTTCGGCCCGTTTGAGGGCAAACTCGGCAATAACGGAGACAGGGTCATACTTTACAACGCTGACGGCGAGGAAATCGACAGGGTGGATTATCAGCTTGGATTCCCATGGCCGACGGTGGGCGACGCGGTAGCAAACGGTCAGCCAGGCACAGGATATTCCATCCAATTGATAAATCCGTTTCTCGACAATGACCTGGCAGGCAGTTGGCGCTCGGCTTCTCCCACACGGGCGGCATTCAATGCCTCGGTTTACCTCGATAATTCACCGCCCCATATCCGCCAGGTAAAACACTCTCCCAAACAACCGAAGTCGGGCCAGCCGGTCACTATTACTGCTAAAGTAACCGACTCCGACGGTGTGGCCGATGTTACTCTGAGCTATCAGTTCGTAGAACCCGGCAATTATATAAATATCACGGATTCGCAGTACTATACGAACTGGACAAATCTCGTAATGCACGACGACGGGCTCAACGGTGATGCAATCGCCGGCGACGACATTTACAGTGTTCAAGTTCCAAGCTTTATACAGATTCACCGGCGGCTGGTACGTTATCGCATCACAGTTACAGATAACGGCGGGCGTTCTCTTATGGTGCCGTATCCGGATGATCCGCAGCCTAATTTCGCTTATTTTGTCTATGACGGAGTGCCGGCCTGGTACGGAGCCGATAGGCCCGGCATTACTGCCGTGGTCAAATACGACACAGACGTCATGAACAGCCTGCCCGTTTATCATTTTATCAGCAAAAAATCCGACGTCGAAGAGTGTAGCTGGTTTTTCCAACCCGGTTACACAAGTCCTCAGGCCAATGAGTTTAGATGGTACGGAACACTCGTTTATGAAGGAGAAGTCTACGACCATATACTGTATCGTCTGCGCGGCGGCTGCTGGCGACAGGCCATGGGTAAAAACATGTGGAAATTCAACTTCAACCGTGGACATCGTTTCCAGGCGCGTGACGATTACGGCAAAAAGTACAAGACTAAATGGGACAAGCTCAATTTCTCCGCGTGCATCCAACAGGGAAGCTTCGGGCAGCGCGGCGAGCATGGTATGTTCGAGGCTCTATCAAACAAGCTCTTTAATATGGCAGGTGTGCCGACTTCAAAAACAAACTGGGTGCATTTTAGAATCATCGACGAGCAATACGAAGACGGCACTCTTAACGCTGCACATCCGCCACTAACCAGCAGAGGGACCCAGTATGACGGCGATTTCTGGGGGCTTTATATGACCATCGAGCAGATGGACGGTCGCTTCCTTGATGAGCATGATTTGCCGGACGGCAATCTTTACAAGATGGACCAAGACTTACCTAATAGATGGGGGGAACTTAACAACCAGGGGCCAACAGCCGTCTCGGACAACTCCGACGTTACGAGCTTCAGAAGCGGTTACCAGTCAGCCTCTTCAGCCGATTGGTGGGGCTCAAATGTCAATCTCGAAGCATACTATGGGCTTTACGCTATTTATAATGCCGTCCACCACGGTGATATTACCAGCAAGAACCATTTCTTTTATCTGAATCCCGAGCCAACCACCAACGAGTGGGGCACAAATAACTTATGGTGGCAACTTGTCTGGGATGTTGACCTTACCTGGACCTGCTATTACGGCAGCATGTCGGATCCATTCAACCAAAGCGGAATCTTAAACCGTCCCGAGATCGATACAGCCTGCAGGAACCGGGTACGGGAAATCTGCGATTTGTTATTTAATTCCGACCAGACGAACCAACTGATTGACGATTTTGCAGCCATAATTGATGATCCTGACGGTGGACTTTCCATCGTGGACGCCGACCGGGCAATGTGGGACTATCACTGGGCTGTGGGCGACGGCGCCTATCCCAGGTATCTTAACCAGCAACCTTCTTTCAAGGCCGGTCAGGGTCGATTCTACGAGGAGGCCGCCGATCGCGGCTATGAGCGGGACTTCGCCGGCATGGTTCAGGTTATGAAAGATTTTGTTGTCGAGCGGCAAATCCGTATGAATTCTATATCAAACGATTCGGCTATCCCACGCACCCCGGCTGTGACATCAACCTGTCCGCCAAATTTTCCGATTAACTGCCTGACATTTGAGACAAGTCCCTTCAGTGATCCTCAGGGCAGCGGCACATTCGCCGCGACCAAATGGCGTATCGCCGAGGTGGCCCCGGGCTCCCAAGTCGCAGTTCAAAGCGACAGAATTATTCTTATCGATCAAGGTGACCAATGGAAATATTTTAAAGGTACTCGAGAACCGTCTTCGACGCAAGGTTCGCCGTGGCGTCAGATCAATTTTAATGACTCAAGCTGGCTCAGCGGCATTACGCCTATCGGTTACGGCGAGACATTCATTATTACAAATTTAAGTGATATGAGGGGCGGATACTCGACGGTGTATTTTCGCAAAACATTCGAAGTGACGGACCTGGATACTATCGACAGCGTTGTACTTGAAACCATGTACGACGACGGTATAAATGTTTGGATTAACGGCGTCCATGTCGCGTCCGGCAACACGCCCTCGGCGGAACTACCTTTTGACGCTACCGTCAGCAACCGTTCGGAGAATCACGGCTTTACTTCTTTTACGTTAGCCGACCCGAGCAATTATCTTGTCTCCGGCACAAATGTTATCACGGCACAGGTAATCAATTCTTACCTGTCAAACAGCAGCGATTGTTTCTTTGATATTCGATTGTTTGGCCAGATAGACGAAGGAACCGAACCTCCTGCTATCCCACCCGCTTACAGCAGGAAGCCGGGAAAATATGAGATCGATTCGGTCTGGGAAAGTGAAGAGATAACCGACGTTTCCAACAGCACCATACAAATTCCCGCCAGCGCGGTTAAGGTGGGGCGCACCTATCGGGTTCGCAGCCGGTTCAAGGATAACAGCAGCCGATGGAGCCACTGGTCATACCCGCTTCAGTTCGTAACAAGTGAGCCGATGTCGGCAGGAATACTGGAGGATTTGCGCATCACGGAAGTAATGTACAATCCCCCGGCTCCGCCTGTGGGTGACTCAACCGACAATGAAGAATTCGAATTCATCGAATTGATGAACATCGGCGACGAAAACCTGGACTTGAGTTCTGTTTCTTTCGTCAACGGCATCACATTCGATTTCGGTAACGGCAGCATTACGAGTCTTGGGCCCGGCGAGTTCGTCCTCGTGGTCAAAGATCGTGCCGCTTTCATATCGCGTTACGGCACGGGTTTATCCCTAAGAATAGCCGGCGAGTACTCCGGCAAATTGTCAAATACCGGCGAGAATATAACCCTGGAAGATTTCTGGAACTCAACGATTGTGCAGTTCGAGTACAACGACGGTCGGGGCTGGCCTTTATCGCCCGATGGAGGCGGCCATTCTTTGGTGCCCTTGGATTCGGCACTGATAGATGAGCCCGCCGGTTCGCTGAACTATGGGCGCAACTGGCGCGCCAGCACTTACATCGGTGGCTCTCCCGGCCAGGTCGACCCCGAACCGGAAACCAACGTTGTGCTAAACGAAATTATGGCTCATACAGACTATAGCAATCCGCAACTTCCGCAGTACGATTCCGACGACTGGATAGAACTCTATAATACGACGCCGGCAAGCGTTAATCTGAATCACTGGTATCTCAGCGACGATATCGGAGAGCTAAAGAAATGGGCCATTCCAGCGGTTGAGATTGCCGGCAACTCTTACATCAGTTTCGACGAGGTGACAGGCTTCCATAATCCAATCAACAGTGGATTCGGCCTGAACAAGGCCGGAGAAGATGTCATTCTCTCTTATCTTCCCGGCACATCAGAGGACCGCATCGTCGACAGCGTCAGATTCAAAGGCCAGTTAATTGATACTTCCATAGGCCGTTATCCTGACGGCGATGCGTACTGGCTCCATATGACACCCTCGCGTGACTCGGCCAATGACAATCCGGCCCTGAATGTAATGATCGACGAACTGATGTATCATCCTGCAAACGAAACCGATGCTGAGTATATTGAGTTATACAATCCCACCGCAAGCCGGGTTTATCTTGAAAATTCCGAAGGCTCCTGGCGTCTGGATGGTGCCGTCGATTACACATTCGAAGGCAATACTTCGATTCGGAGCCGCGGCAGGTTGATAGTCGTAGGATTCGATCCTTACACAGATACCAACCTTCTGGCTGCCTTTATCGCTGCATATAATACGGGGCCGTTAACCGCCGGAGTGGATATAACAGGTCCCTGGGCGGGCAGTCTTTCCAATGCGGGCGAAAGGCTCGCTCTCGAGATGCCACAGGCGGCGGACCTGCCGGGTGACCCGGTTTCATGGGTGATTGCCGACGAAGTGATTTTCGCGGACGTATCGCCCTGGCCGGAAACCGCAGATGGCACCGGCGACGTCCTGCAAAGAATCTTCACCGATCAATATCATTCAGGCAATGACCCGGACAACTGGCAGGCGGCTTCACCCACGCCAGGTTACAACCCGTAGATTCCCGGCAGAATCAGAACAAAAAACAAATACAATATATTAGGAAACAAACAGGAAATGCTGAGAAATACGAAAATCCGCCTGCCAATTTTAGCCTTAATGTGGACCACATATTTGATCGGCTCGGCCAATGCAGCAGAAACTACGCTGGTCATAAACGAGTTCATGGCGTCCAACAGCACTTCAATCCAGGACTCGCAGGGACAGTATGACGATTGGATCGAGATTTACAATTACGGTTCCAGTCACATCAATATAGGCGGCATGTATTTGACAGATGACTTGTCTTTTCCAACTAAGTGGCAAATCCCCAATAATAATCCGTCTGCAACCGTTATTACCCGTGGACAATATCTACTGATTTGGGCCGACAATGACACCAGTGATGCGGGCCTGCATGCGAATTTCAAGCTCGATGCCGACGGCGAGGAAATCGGCCTGTTTGACAAAGATGGGCAAACTCTCATTGACAGCATAATATTCCCCGGCCAGACCACCGATATGTCCTATGGCCGCTGCCCCGATGGCAGTGACGACTGGCGTTTCTTCGGCCTTCCCAGTCCGGAAGCGGAAAACAGCGGTGCGTATTTAGGTGTGGTCGCCGATACGAAATTCAGCCACAACCGTGGTTTTTACGATACACCTTTCTCAGTAACAATCGCCACGGAAACCGAGGGGGCTGACATTTACTACACCCTCGACGGATCTGAGCCGTACAAAGTTACGGCACGTGGATCCTCCAGTGGCAGTGTTTACTCAGGCCCGATCCCAATCAGCACCACAACGTGCCTGCGGGCCAGGGCGATAAAACCCGGCTGGAAATTCACCAATGAGGATACTCATACTTACATTTTCCTTGCTGATGTGATCAGGCGAAGCCAGCAGCAGATACTTAGCGAAGGCTATCCAAGCACCTGGTTCAGCCCATATTCTGCAGATTATGGGATGGACCCGGAAGTGTATAACGACCCTGACTATGCTAATCTCATGGACGACGCTTTGCTGTCAATCCCAACCGTCTCGGTAGTGACGGATAAAGATAACCTTTTCAGCCATGATAACGATCCCGAGACAGGCGGTATCTATATCTACACAGGCCACTCGATTACAGGGGGCCAGGATTGGGAACGTCCCGTTTCAGCAGAGTTCATCACTCAGGACGGTTCCGAAGAATTCCAGGTCAACTGCGGCATTCGCCTTCAAGGCGGAGAAAGTCGAAGACCTAACAAATGTCCCAAGCATTCATTCAGCCTTCGATTCAGGGACGAGTACGGCCCGACCAGACTTGACTTTAAGCTGTTTGACGAATGGCCTGTGAATTCTTTCGACACAATCCAGCTTCGAGGTTTCTTCAACAATGCCTGGACGCACTGGGCGCCAGATCAGCGGGAACGTACTCAATATATCCGTGACCAGTGGATGCGCGATTCGCTCATTGATATGGGCCACATCGATGCCGGCCAGGGCTTTTTCGTCCACCTGTACCTGAACGGCATATATTGGGGCCTGTACAACCTGCACGAGCGACCCGTTGCCTCCCACTACGCCACATATAATGGTGGCGATGAAAACAATATCGATGCCATAAATGGTGGTCACGCAACGGACGGCACCACCTCCGCATGGAACCGGATGAGAAATATCGTTGCCAGCCGCAATTGGGACGAGATCCAGAAGGTACTTGACGTGGACAACTTTATCGATTGGACTCTATTGTGCTTATCAGCCGGTAACGTCGACCTCAAGACTGACGGCAACTGGCGGGCGGCCGGCGGCGGCACGGAAAACAGACCATGGCACTTCTACAGTTGGGACAGTGAGCACGTACTCGAAAATGTTCGCGAGACCGGCACAAGTCCATCATCCGATCCGACGGGTTTGTTTAACTATCTCGACGATATCGAGGAGTTTCGTATACGCTTTGGCGACCGCGTTCATAAACACCACTTCAATGGCGGCGCTCTGACGCTGGAAAATAATATCCAACGATGGATCAACCGCTCCGACGAGCTTGACATGGCCGTGATAGCAGAATCCGCTCGATGGGGAGACTACCGCAGAGACGTACACCGGTATAGTTCCGGCCCGTACTACTTGTATACGAAAAATGAATTCTGGATTCCCGAGAGAGACCGATTAATCAACCAGTATTTCCCTGCTCGATCGGACATAGCGATCGATAACTTCAGATCAATGGGCCTGTATCCACGAGTAGATGCTCCGGTTTTTCACATCAATGGATTCTATAAGCACGGCGGCCCGATTTTGAAAAATAACATGCTATCGATAACCGCCACAACCGGCACGATATTGTATAGCCTCGACGGTTCAGACCTTAGATCGCCGGGCACATCACAGCAGGCCACTACCCTCGTACCTGAGAACGCCGAGAAACGAGTACTCGTTCCAACCGGCCCGATCAGCGATAACTGGAAAGGCGGCGGAATTTTTAGCGATCAGGCCTGGGCGAGATGTACAGGCAGCCCCGGCGGCGTCGGGTACGAAAGAAGCTCTGGCTACCAGCAGCTTATAACTCTCGATGTCCAGGAAGAGATGTACGCGAAGAATAACACCTGTTACATCCGCATTCCATTTACTCTCAACAGCAATCCCGATGACTTCAGCTCTCTGACACTGAACATTCGGTACGACGACGGTTTTATCGCCTATCTCAACGGCGTCGAGGTGGCCAGAAGCAATTTCAACGGCACACCAGGCTGGAACTCCAACGCCAGTTCCACACATTCCGATTCGGCCGCCATCCTGTTCGAGAGTATCGATATCTCAGCTTTTTTCGACAATCTCCGGCAGGGCGCCAACATATTAGCCATCCACGGCTTGAATGCTTCCGCCACAAGCTCCGACTTTCTTATCTCCGCCGAGCTTACCGCAAGCGGAGGCGGCTCAAGTGGTGGCATTTTGCCGGGTGTTATAGAATATGCCGGCCCGGTTACCTTGCCCCGCAGCATCCATGTCAAGTCACGGGTATTGAGCGGCAATACATGGAGTGCGCTGAAT
>CAYTNN010000085.1:0-17043 GCA_964439135.1 uncultured Pirellulales bacterium | reverse complement strand
AGATGCTGGAGCAATGTACAGAGTTGTTCACGGCAGACACTATCATGCGGTGGTTTCGGGAACTCATTGCCCAGAAGTATGATGGATCTCAGAACCGAACGTCACCTGGTCGACCACAAATAGGTCCGGAGATTGTCAATCTGGTGATTCGTTTCAAAGAAGAAAATCCCCGCTGGGGATACCAGAAGATCACCGATCAAATCGTTTATCTGGGCCACAAGATCAGCAAATCCAGTGTAAAGAATATATTGATCGAAAACGGTTATGATCCTGAGCCAGACTTAACCGTCAGATCAACCTGGCATGAGTTTATCAAGAGTCATTGGGACGTATTAACCGCCTGTGACTTCTTTACGATTGAGCTTCTTGTAAGCCACAAACTAGTCCGCTGCACAGTATTCTTTGTTATAGAGCTTTCTACCCGGAAGGTCTTTTATGCTCCTATCAAGCTTCAACCGGATGGGGCCTATATGAAACAAGTGGCAAAGATTCTTACCGATAGTGAAGATGGCTTTCTGCAAGGAAAACGTTATTTAATCCATGATCGTGATCCGCTGTATAGAACCGATGGATTCCATGAGATACTGAAGAGCATTGGTGTGGTACCAGTGCGGCTTCCTGCGCGAAGTCCAGATTTGAATTGCTTCGCCGAACGCTATGTCAAATCAGTAAAATCCGAGTGTTTGGATCATATGATTTTGTCGTCTGTGGCCCAACTCGAATATGTTCTTGAGCAATATTGTGAGTATTACCATCACGAACGCATTCACCAATCGCTGGGCAGGATCATTGAGCCCAAACACACTATTGAAGAAACAGCGGAGATTATTTGCATCGAACGCCTGGGTGGTTTGCTGAAGTCGTACCATAGACTGGCTGCTTGAGCAAGTAGGGGGGAGCCGACTTCGGCAATTGAACTTTGTAGCACAAGGTGTTCGCGTTTTCTGTAAGGAAAAGTCTCTTTTTGTGTCATTGCATCGGCGAGCAGATTTAATGCAGCGGAATATCTATGGTGAAACGAAATATATCTCTTTTTGGGTTAAGAGTTTGTGCTGGGATGAATATTTACACCCTACGCGATAGAAGCACTGCGTCACGAATAGTCTATACGGATTGCCGCACTTGAGAAAATCAGCAGGGGGAAATCCGTTGGAATAACAAGTCCTTGAGGCTTGATTATAGCTTATTGCAATTCTTCAAATATCAGTTGTGAATAACCGGTTTAAGGATTTCTTACATCGATATCTACAGAGGCTATGAGGATTTGTCCATGACCTAAAAGAGTGCCGGTGGCGCGGGCCAGGTTGATCTGGGCAATTTCGTAATCGGCAAGAGCACGAATCATGCTTAATTGTGCCTCCGCGAGATTGGTGGCCGAGAACAGAACATCCGTACTTGTTCGTTTGCCAAGTTCAAACTGAGTTTGCTCTACCTGGTAGTTCCTGTAAGCGGCAGTCACACTTTGTTTAGCGGCGAGAATACGGCGCCAGTCTCTACGTAAATCACTAACCGCATCGTAGACATCCTGCCGGATAATTTGCTGGTATCTGTCATGTGTGGACATATCCTGTATTTTTTCGAGCTTTGCTCGCTGCAAACGCGCCTTGCCTGCGCGGTTACCAAAAGGTATGGCGGCAGAAATTCCGACCGAATGGCCGTCGAATGAATTTCCCGGGAGGTCCTCAAAAGTGCTGCGCAAGGCGCCGTCCTGTGCTCTTGCCGTATATGTGTAGCTTAACGTAAGGTTCGGCAAAAGTGCATTGCGAGCCAGCTCGATATTGAGGTCATCGATGGTCAAAAGCTGCTCTAATTCCATCATTTCCATTCGATTGGCCAGGGCCTGCTCGACAAGTTGATTATCATCCAGTTCCAGGCCCAATGGATTCGGCTCGGTTTCTGTCACAATATCCACGGCGGCCTCCAGCGGCGTATCGGCATGGTTCATGATGCTAAGGATGTCTCGTTGCCGGCTCCGGACCGCGGTTTCAGTGTTAATGACGGCCTCAAGGCGACTGGCCAGGCCCGCTTCGGCCCGCACAATTTCGATTCTTGGCGACGATCCCGCCTCGACTTTCTTTCTTGCATGGCTGAGTAGATTCTGAGCCAGCTTATACTGTTCCCGGCGTACTTCAAGCTCTTTATGAGCGGCATACAAACGCCAGTAAGTAATGTCGGCATTTGCCAGCAGGTGAATGGCAACCAGCTTCGTCCTGGCGCTGGTTATGTTCCATTGATGACCGGCGATGCGAATCGACTGTGTGTTAACACGAGTACCCGCCCCGCGCAATAACGACTGGACATAAGAAACACTTCCAGCCGCATCGGCAAGACCCCCGGAGGAATAGTTGTCACTAAACGGCAGACCTACTTGAATCTCTCCGCCGGTCGGTAAGGGCTTTTCAATTCCCAATTCGCCGGTTTGTGACTTCGATATCGTACCCGTCCCCACCGCCTCGGACCGCTGATAATTTGTGGAACCAAAGATTGTGGGTTCAAACTTTGCCTGCTGCTCATCGAGTATCCGTTGTGCGATTGACGGACTGACAAGCTCGACTTTCATGTCCAGGTTATTCGCCAAAACCGCCGCACGCACCTTTTCAATGAACAATGTCACTGTTTTGCGTGTCTCATTGGGTTCCGTGACCTGTTGAGCGATTTTCTCGGTGGCCTGCTCGATGGTCACCGGCGGTGAGATAGAATGGTCGGCAAGCCGGACCGTGTCAATCTTATCAAGTCCTGTTTTCAGATTCTCACTTGAGACAGATTCCTTAAGCCGCCAGGTGTCACACCCTGCACCAATCAATAGTATAGTGAAGACTAAAATTGCCGTTCGGCCTGTCAAACGCGATCCTGACCACCGGGCATACAACTGTTTTTTTGTTTCGTATGTTTTCATAATAAGCTCACTCATACCTCAATGCCTCCATCGGATCGATTTTTGCAGCCCGGCGGGCGGGGAAGTAGCTGGCCAGCAGCGATGCGGCGCCAAGCAATGCTACGGCTACGGCGATGCTGATAGGATCGACCGGACCGATGCCGTAGAGCAGGCTGGCGATCAGGCGCGCTGCGCCCAATCCCAGCAGGAGCCCGACGACAAGCCCGGCGAGCGTCAGCACCGTTCCCTCGCGGAAAACCATGCCCATGATGTCCCTGTGCGTAGCGCCCAGGGCCTTGCGAATCCCGATTTCCGAGGTCCGTGACGCCACCATATAGCCCTTCACCGCGTAAATCCCCAGCGATGCCAGGAACAGGGCCATCGCCCCGAAGATTGCGGCCAGCTTGGCGCTTATTGTCGCCGTCCAAACGAAAGGATTATCATGATAACAGTCCGCCAGACTTTTCAGTAACAGGATTGGTAACTGAGGATCTATCTCTCGAATAAATGTACGAATGTTTTCCTGGAGGGCGACCTCATTATCATCCAGAGTCTCAGCGACACGAATCTGAATAAAGGTAGGCCGACTGTCGGCCGCCATCGGTAAGTACATTTGAGTGGATGGGATATCATCGTCAGTGGCAATTCGCAAAGTCGGTACTATCCCTACCACACGGTAGGGTGACGTCTCCCAACCAAATGTAATCAGACACCCGAGGGCGTTACCGTTCGGCCGGAGTCGACGAGCGATTTGTTCGTCGACGATCACGACCTTTTCCGCAACGGGGACACTATCGAGACGTTGCAAAGGCCTGCCTTGTAGTAGAGGCATTCCCAGCGCCTCGAAGTAATCTGCTCCGACCATGTGTACATCAGGGCCGCCTTTGACGAGACGCGGAGGCCCTCCACTTTCGCGGTCCCTGTCGTTTTCGATGCCCGGTACGTATTCGCGGACGACCCCGCCATAACCGCTACGGCCGCCCTCGGCAAAGGGGAATGAGGCCGACAGGCTGACAGCCCGGATTCCCGGAAGCAACCGCAATCGGTCAACCAGAGTTTCATACACTTGTTGGTTGCGAGCAAGGTCATAACCTGCGGCGAACGTATCGAGCTTGACGAGCAGCTTGCCTTTAAAGCTGAATTCGGAACTGGGTCTAAGAGCTTTCACCGCTCCGCGTGTAAAGAGTGCCGCCCCCATTACGAGCACGACGGCCAGCGCAATCTGGCAAAGCAAGGATAAACGGACCCGTTTCCTTTTCAGTGGCATGAACATAACATTGCCTGATTCTTTCAGTTCACCAACGATATCACGGCGCGACAGGCCCAGAGCCGGCCTGAGACCGAAGAGAATGGTGGCAATCAGGCAGAAACCCAGTGTGACCAGAAGTACACGCATGCTCAAACCTACTCTTAATGCGTCAACGATATCAAGAGGACATTGCAGAGCTACAACCCAGTTATTCAGAGCTCTTATGCTCCATAAGGCCAGCAGAAGACCGAAGACTCCTCCCAGCAGGGCTAAAAGCAGCGATTCAATTAGCAACTGCCGTATGATTTGCATGCGGTTTCCACCCAAAGCCAAACGAACAGCAATCTCACGGTGGCGTCTCGCTCCTTGAACGATCATCATGCTGGCCAGGTTAAGACACGCGATGAGCAGGACGGCCGCAGAGACTCCCATCAAAACCAGACTCAAGCCGGCCATCGCGGCCCCCTCACTGTCGTCATTGATGATGGCGAACCTGGGCGGCTGGTGGAGGTAGAGCGAGGAATTCGCTTTCCATTGTCTCGGATATTTATCCTTGAGACGAGGGGCAAGTGCTTGCAACTGTGCCTGTGCCGCCGACATACTCAGGCCTGGTTTTAGTCGCCCTACGGGTATGACATCGGGATAACCCCAGTCACTCGCTTCTTTGCCGGGCCGGTGCACTCCCCGGGACAGGCGAACCACGCTCAGATAGCTCCCCAGAGGTAGCCAAAGGTCCGGACCGAGGTGCGTGACGCCGGTGAATCCCTCCGGCGCTACACCGATGACCTCGCAGGATACGCCGTTGACGCGCACGTGTTGACCCACCATCTCCGGATCGGTACCCAGTCGCTGCCAGGCACGGAAGCTCAGGACCGTAACGGAGGGCGCATCCTGACGTTCCTCCTCAGGGAAAAAGCCCCGTCCAAACGCGGGATTAACACCCAGGAAGGAGAAGTAGTTGGCCGAAACGAACATTCCGCAGACTTGCCTGGCCTTCTGACCATGCGCCAAGGTGACATATTCCAAACCATTGTCCTGGACCATCAGATTGCTGAATACCGGATTGTCGTCACGTATTGTCTGATAAGCGGAATAAGGTGTCATTCCGAGCCCGAAGTTACGAATCTTGCAGCAGACCAGTTTCTCTGATTCCTTGACCTGTGTCGGACGAAACAGCAGGACATTGACCACGCTGAACATAATCGTATTGGCTCCGATGCCGATCGCCAGCGTTACCAGCGCAATCGCAGTAAAGCCGGGATTCTTTCGGAGCATGCGAATTCCGTACCGGATATCTTGAAGTATTGTTCCCATCATGCGGTACCCTCAGCAATTTCATCTTCGACGATTCGTCCATCAAACAGGTGAATAGTGCGCTGGGCATGTTTGGTGTAGCGAGGATCGTGGGTGACCATGCAGATTGTCAAACCGGCACTAATCAATAGTATAGTGAAGGTTAAGATTGCCGTTCGGCCTGTCAAACGCGATCCTGACAACCGGGCATACAACTGTTTTTTTGTTTCGTATGTTTTCATAATAAACTCACTCATACCTCAATGCCTCCATCGGATCTATTTTTGCCGCCCGGCGGGCCGGGAAGTAGCCGGCCAGGAGGGAAACGCCGCCGAGCAGGGCCACGGTTGCTACGATGCTGACCGGATCGACCGGGCTGACGCCGTAGAGTAGGCTGGCCCCTACCCGCGCGACAGCCAAACCCAGCAGCAAGCCTACCAGCAGTGCGACCACCGTCAGCACCAGTCCTTCTCGCAGGATCATGGCCAGGATGCTCCCGTGCGTTGCCCCCATGGCCATGCGGATGCCGATCTCCGACGTACGCGACGTGACCATATAGCCCTTGATGGCGTAGATGCCCAGCGCCGCCAGAAACAAAGCCACCACCCCGGCCGTCAATGCCAGGCGAGCGTGGAATCTCGCGTTCCATATTCTAATATCGTCATCGCGTATCTCCGCCAGAGTCGTCACCGACAGAACCGGGATATACGGATCGATCCGGTGGATCTCCCTGACCATCTGCGACCGTAGAGTCTCGACCGCTTCACGATCCCTGACATGCAGGTAGAAGTAAAGAGATAAGTCATCCGGTCCGGCGGGTACGTACATCTGGGGACGCGTCTCTCGCTCCTGTACGTCCGGCAGGTCGGCGACGACCCCGACCACCCGGTAGACATCGGGACACCAGTCGCCAAACTCAACCACGCCCCATTGGACCAGACAGCCGAGAGCACTGCCATCGGGACGAAGCCTGCGCGCCAGGGTTTCATTGATGATCGCGACCTTCTCCGCGTCGGGGATACTGTCGCGCCGGTCGAAGAGGCGCCCCTGCAACAGCGGGACCTCCAGCGCCGGTAAGTAGTCCCGGCCTATGGCGAGCATGTTGGTGTACCGTGCGCGAGGCCCCCTGGACTCACCTTCTTCTGCCCCCGGCCGGTATTCGCGTATCGTTTGCTCCCCGCCACCCCCGTAGAACAGGTTGGTTGCTGTCCCCATCGCCTCGACTGGCGGCAGGGACGCCAGATGATCGGCCAGGGTTTCGCATGCCTGCATGCTCCGGACCTTGTCATAGCCGGCCGATTCCGGATCGATCCGAACAACCAGCGTGTCCTCCAGGTGGAACCGCGGGTCCGGCCGTGCAGTCTCCAGGGCACTGCGCGTCAGCAGCGCAGCGATGAGGACCAGGACCATGGCTAAGGCGATCTGGCCCGCCACAGAGAGACCGCTTCGCCTTCGACGGATGGCACCCAGCACACTGCCGCCGGAGGCCTTCATCTCCTCGGCAATGTCACGCCGGGACAACCTCAGTGCTGGCCTTAGCCCGAACATCAACGTAGCGATCAGGCAGAAACCCAGCGTGGCCATCAGGACGCGAATGTCCAAACCAACATGGATGGCTCTCATCACTTCCCAATTGGCGCCGGCGAACCATACATTGAGAATCCGCATCCCGCAGACCGCCAGCAGAACACCGAGAACTCCTCCCAGCAGCGCCAACAGCGCAGACTCGACGAGCAACTGCCGAATGATCCGCAGGCGGCCTCCGCCGACGGCCAATCGGATGGCGATCTCACGGTGGCGCGAGGCTCCCTGCACGATCAGCATGCTCGCCAGATTCAAGCAGACGATCAGCAGGGTGACCACAGACCCGGCCATCAGGATCAGACTGTATTTGGTGAGATACGGAAGATTGATCGAATCAAGGTAGAGCCGGTCAGGCGGGCGAAGAGAAAAGGAAGCAGCCGCCGGCCACTCTTTCGGATCCTCTGCTCGAAAGCGCGGGATCAAGGCCTGCAACTGCGTCTGAGCAACCGACATGCTCACGCCCGGCTTGAGTCGTCCGATGGCATGAAGCGACCAAGGATAGCCCCAACCGGCCCCGGCGTTGGCGGGCCGAGTCTGTTCCCGCATCCGAATCGTTCCGATGCTGCCCATTGACACCCAGTTGCTCAGCGGCACCCAGAGGCTGGGCCCCAGGAGCGAGGTGCCGGTGAACCCCTGCGGCGCCACACCGACAACCTGACAAACAGCGCCGTTGACGTTCACATACTCGCCGACGAGCTTCGGACTACCACCCAGCCGCTGCCAGAGGGGATAGCTCAGCACCACGACAGCAGCGCTGCCTTGCTGGTCTTCGCCGGGCAGGAAGCCCCGCCCCAGGATCGGCGCGACTCCCAAAAAAGAGAAGTAGTTCGACGAAACGTACGTTACCTTGCCGTGCCAGGCCGTCTGCTCACGAACCACAGTGACATCTCCTACTATACCGTCGCGACTCTGAGCCATGACATCGCTGAAGGCCAAGACGCTGTCACGGATGGTGATGTAAGTTGTATAATCAGACGCGGCGCGGACATCGCAGCACGCCAACTGCTCGTAGTTCTTCACATGTCTGGGCTGAAGAAACAATAGCCAATCGGCGATGCTGGACATCATCGTATTGGCCCCGATTCCGATTGCCAGGGTAATCAGGGCGATGGCTGTAAAACCGGGATTCTTGCGGAGCATGCGGATGCCATACCGGATATCTTGAAGTATCGTTCCCATCATGCGATACCCTCCGCGATTTCATCTTCGACGATTCGTCCATCAAACAGGTGAATAGTGCGCTGGGCATGTTTGGTATAGCGGGGATCGTGGGTGACCATGCAGATTGTCGAACCGGCTTTATGCAGCTCGGCCAACATTTCCATGACCGTATCCCCGTTAGCCGAATCCAGGTTACCTGTAGGTTCATCGGCCAACAGAATGGACGGCTCTGTGACAATAGCTCGCGCTACAGCTACTCGCTGTTGTTGTCCGCCGGACAGTTGGCTGGGGTAGTGCTTCATGCGGTGGGCCATGCCGACCTTCTCCAGGGCGTTGTGTACCTGCTCCTTGCGTTTGGCCTTGGGCATCTTCTGATAGGTCAGAGGCAGTTCGACATTCTCGTAAACCGTCAGGTCGCCGATAAGATTAAAGCTCTGAAAGATAAAGCCCACTTCCCGATTACGAATACGCGCCCGTTGCGATGCGGATAGATCGGCAACGGGGCGGTCGTTGAGCCGATAGCTGCCGTCTGTGGGTGAATCCAGCAGACCCAGAATAGACAGCAAAGTGGATTTGCCGCAGCCGGAAGGACCGGAGATTGCAATGTATTCTCCCTTTCGGATTTTCAAATGGACGCCGGACAGGGCATGGGTCTCCACTTCCTCGGTGACAAAGACCTTTTGCAGATCTTCTACATGGATTAATAATTCGTTTGATTTGCTCATATTAATACTCCTGATAGTAAAGATTATCGCATCGTTCGGCACGACAATGTTCCAAACAAGTCGTTCAATAATAACAACATAGCACAATCTGTCATTCCCGCACCTGCTTTCGCAGGTGTAAACTTGTCCCCGCGAAAGCGGGGAGCGGGAATCCACTAAAACCGTTACGTTCCTGGATCCCTGCTTTCGCAGGGATGACAGCGCTAATCGGTCAGTTTGAGTATTTTATATTCTTCCTTATTCATATCTCAACGCCTCCATCGGATCGACCTTGGCTGCACGGCGTGCCGGAACATAGCTGGCCAGCAGTGAGGCAGCCCCGAGCAGGGCTACGGTTACAATGATGCTGACCGGATCTACCGGGCTAACGCCATAGAGCATACTGGCCGATACCTTGGCAACACCCAATCCCAGCCATAGCCCGACTATCAATCCCACCATCGTCACCACCAGTTCCTCCCGCAGGACCATGCCCATGATGCTTCCATGTGTAGCCCCCAGTGCCATGCGAATGCCAATCTCAGAGGTGCGTGAGGCGACCATGTAGCCCTTGATCGCAAAGATGCCCAGTGCTGATAGAAACAACGCTGCAGCCCCAGCTACCAATCCCAAGCGGGCGCAGAATCTCGCTCGCCATACGGCTGCACCCCCATCGCGTCTCTGAGCCAAAGTCACCACCGGTAGGACCGGAACGCGTGCATCAATCCTGCGAATCTCCTCCACTATGCGCCGCCGCAGGGCATCCACCGATCCCCTGTTGGCGACATGCACGTAAAGACAGGGAGACAACTCTTCCGATCCCGCAGGTGTATATATCTGGGAATAGACCTCTCGATCTCCTACGCCCGGCAAGTTGGGGACGATGCCCACAACACGGTAAGGTTCCGAATGTTCACTAAAAAAACCCCATCGGATAGAACAGCCGAGCACATTACGGTCCGGCCGGAGCCGGCGTGCCAGGCTCCCATCGATAATTGCGACCTTTTCCGCATTCGGGACTCGGTCCATCGGGGTAAAGAATCGCCCCTGTAAAAGCGGGATCTCCATGGCCGTAAAATAATCCCGACTGACCGTGACCAGCATAGCCTTCCGGGTGAAAGGCCTCCACGATCCGCTCTTTTCCTCCTCCTGAAAATTCTCGCTAATCGATATCGGCCCGCCACCCCCGTAGAACAATCGGGTTGATGCCCCCAATGCTTTTACCTCCGGCAGGGATGCCAGATGATCGGTCAAGGCCTCGCATACCTGAAAGCTCCGGACCGGGTCGTACCCGGCCGCCAGTGGATCGATTTCCACAATCAACTTATCATCCAGGGAAAAACGCGGATCCGGTCGTGCTATTTGCAGGGCACTGCGTGTCAGTAGCACTGCGCTAAGCACAAGCGTCACAGCCAGGGCGATCTGCCCCATCACAGCGAGTGCATCTCGCTTTCTCCGCAGGGATCCCAGGACACTACCGGCACAGGCCTTCATCTCGCCGGCAAGATCACGCTTTGACAACCATAACGCAGGTCTCAATCCGAAGAGCAGCGTGGCGATCAGACACAAACCCAGCGTGACCACCAGGACACAACTATTCAAATCCGCCTGCAGACCTCTTGCATAATAATCCGGAGTGGTAGTCATCCAGGTATTAAGGATTTTCATACTTCCAAAAGCCAGCAGCACACCAAGAATGCCGCCCAGCAGGGCCAAGAGCAGCGATTCGGTTAACAACTGCCGAATAATACGCCAGCGTCCCCCGCCAAGGGCCAGGCGTACAGCTATCTCATGCTGACGCGCTGCCCCTTGCACAATCAACATATTCGCCAGATTCAAACAGGCGATCACCAGTATAATAGCGGATGTCGCTAAGAGTATGACATTGAACAAGGGCTTGCGTAAATAGTCCCATTCATCATACTCAAGGCGCAACAAGAACCGGCTTGGCTTGCGGAGCTTGAAAAAAGGCCGCCGGCTGTCATGCTCAAGGCCTTCAGGTTTGAAATCCGAAAACAACGACTGGAGCTGCGCCTGGGCGACCGGCAGCGTCAAATCAGGTTTGAGTCGACCGACGAGGTCAAACCATTGGCGCATTTTCGGCCACTGTCGAGCCACTTTAGAGACAGACCGGTAGCTTCCCAGCGGTAGCCATAGGTCAGGGCCGTTGAATGTGACACCGGTAAATCCCTTTGGCATGATGCCGACAACCTCACAACGAACACCATCAACTCTCACAAATTGTCCAACAAGCTCAGGATCGCTCCCCAAACGCTGCCAGCAGAGCCAGCTTAACACCACGACACGAGCGCCACCCTGCTCTTCCTCCGGCATAAAACCGCGTCCTTGGATCGGCGTCACTCCCAAAACAGAAAAGTAGTTCGCTGAAACATAGAACACCTCAACTTGCTGGACCGATCCTCCATGAACCAGAGTTCCCCCAGGCGGCCTACTTTGAGCCAAGAGTTCGCTAAAGACCAGGCCGCTGTCACGGACAGTAAGATACTCGGAGTAACGAAACCCGAGTGCTTCCGGGTCTTGAAACCCACAATACACCAACTGCTCAGGGGCCTTCACTTTTCTCGGATGAGCCAGCAACAACAGATCTGCAACACTGAACATGATGGTATTGGCGCCAATACCGATCGCCAGGGTGATCAGGGCAATGGCCGTGAATCCCGGCCGTTTGGCCAGCATCCGAACACCATATCGTATGTCCTGCCATAGGGGACCCATTGTTCAATCTTCCTCTCTTATCATTTTGGCAGGCGCGATTTCTCCGTCGTACCAGCCGTCTTTGAGTTTGACAATGCGATTGCCGTAGGCCGCATAATCCTCATTGTGTGTGACCTGGATGATCGTGGTGCCTTCGCGGTTGAGCTTTTTGAGCAGATCCATGACGTCCTTGCCCTGGCTCGAATGCAAGTTACCCGTAGGCTCGTCCGCGAGGAGCAGCCTCGGGTTGGCGATGATGGCCCGGGCGACGCCCACGAGCTGCTGCTGACCGCCGGAGAGCTGGCTCGGAAACAGGTCCTTCTTGCCCACGATCCCGAAGCGGTCCAGCGTGTCACAGACAATACCGGCTCGCTCAGAGCTCTTGACGTTGCGATAGGACAGCGGGACATCCAGGTTCTCGTAGACCGTCAGATTGTCCAGCAGGTTGAAGTTCTGAAAGACAAAGCCAATGTACTGGCGGTTCAGAGCCATACGCTGCTTGGGCTTGAGTTCGTGCACGGGATTCTCGGCCAGGTAATATTCACCCTCCCATTCGCCGTCCAGCATTCCAATGATATTCAGCAAGGTCGTCTTGCCCGCGCCGGACGGCCCCATGATGGTGACAAACTCACCTTCTTCGATCGTCAAGTTGATCTGTTGCAGCACATAGACAAATCCTGCACGGGTGTTGTAACGTTTTTGAATATGGTTGAGTTTAATCATCATTTCTGTCAAGTCCTGATCAAAAGTAGTCACTTTTATTTTCAGTTCTATATTCTTTGTTCTGCACTCATATAGTTCTATTTTAACCGAATCTTATCCTGCTCATCCCACTGCGACATATCCGAGAGGATGATTTCGTCGCCGGGCGCCAATCCTTCTACGACTTCTATCGTACTGACCGAACTGCGTCCGAGCTTGACACGTGTACGTACTGCAAATTTACCGTCTTCGAGAAGCTTGAACAATTCCACAACACTCTGATCCGAGGCAAAAACCGGCCGGCCTACATATATTATGTCGTCCAGACGTTCGATTTCTATCGTGCCAACTACAGATAAATCCGGCCTGGTGCCTTCGGGCAGTTCGCCGTTTAGTTTAATATCCACCGTTACGTTGCCTTCCATGACAGTCGGATCAATGCGCGAAACACTTCCTGGAGTACCATTGTATGTGTCTATTTCGCAAGGCAAGTCTATAATTACATTACGAGCCTGTACTTCCGGGACCTTTAACCGGGCTTTAAGACGTTTGGGATTAGTAATCCTGGCCAATATCATACCAGCCGAGACCGACTGGCCCAACTCGATTTTTTCCTTTACAGAAGCAAGAACTCCGGCAGTACCGGCACGCACAGACAACGAATCAATCTGGCTTTTTCTAAGATTAAACAGCGATTCCGCCTGACGCAGGGAAGCCTCAGACTCAGCAAGTTGTGCCGGAGAAGTTGAATCTCGAAACATGGCCAATCGTCTCTTGTTGATCTCAAGCAGTTTTTCCTGTTCCTCTACACGAGCCTGGGAAAGCTCAAAGCTAAGATCGGAAATCAAGTCTTCATCGTATTGTTTTTGATCCACCTGAGCCTGGAGTTTTGATTCTCTAAGATTGGCCTGCATCTGAGCCAGATTCGCCTCCATCCCCAGTAGCTGGTCCTGGAGTTGAGTTTTCTGGGCATCCAGGTGTGCTTTAGCGGAATTCAGTTTGGACTGGGCATCCAGCCCCTCGAGCTCCAATTCAGGATTACTCAACTTAAGGATAACGGTATTGGTATCCACTACGGCACCGGATTCCACTAAAATTTGTGTGACACGTCCGCCTACCGTCGCAGGAACGACCAGAACATCCTCAGAAACGAGATTGCCGACACCGCGAACCTGGCGTAACATCGTGCCTCGTTTGACCTTATCGATCCAGAGTGTACGTCGATCCACCGATGGTGCGGCCGGCTCCAGGCGGGAAATAACCACGCTCACTATGATTATCAGCATCAGGCTGGAAACTACGTAGAGAACACGGCGTATTATTCGGTTACGTCTTGAAAATTTTCTTGGTATATCCATACCGAGAACTTAAAGCAATAACTGTGCCAGC
Organism: uncultured Pirellulales bacterium; assembly: GCA_964439135.1. Taxonomy (GTDB): domain Bacteria; phylum Planctomycetota; class Phycisphaerae; order Sedimentisphaerales; family Anaerobacaceae; genus JAFGPJ01. The sequence goes on along the minus strand of CAYTNN010000085.1, from coordinate 3,371 downwards.
AACGAATATCCTGAATTCCGGCATTCCAGGCCTGAAATGCCGCTTTGATCTTAATTTATGGTGTCCGTGTGTCCGGATTCGGAAAGATAGCGCCCGGTAATGGACACTCTTGAAAGTGCGATGTTATCCGCCGGTCGTTGATGTATATTTCTCTTGGCCGGAACCTTGTTCGAGAGGTAGCCATATACATGCATGGCATCCATTTTCGCCGGAGCGATTTTCGAGGGTGAGGTATCCTCCGTGGGCCTCGGCAATCTGACGGCTCAAGGCCAGGCCGATGCCGGACCCTTTCGCCTTGGTCGTGAAGAACGGCACAAAAACGTCCCTGGTTTCCTCCAAACCGGGTCCGTCGTCGTCAACCCATACAAGCAAATGCGGGCCTTCGATTCGCCATCCCACCTTAACTTCACCATTGCCATCCGGCCTGGTTTCCAGAGAGGCTTCCGCCGCGTTGGTCAGAAGGTTAATCAGTAACTGGTCTAACTGGCCCCTGTCTGCATCGATCGTCGCATCGGGTCCCGGATTGACGCTAACTCTTAAACGCGTTTCCAGGCTGGTTGCCTGTTGAATCCATGCGGGCACATTGACTTTATCGAACACAGGATCAGGCAAACGTGCCAGTTTTGAATATGAGGCGATAAATCTAATCAGCTCTTCAGACCGTGCCGCAATAATTTCCAAACCCTCTTGTACATCGTCTTGCCATTGTTCCGGCCGAGAATCCTGTTTGATTCGTGTCTGTAAGGTTTGCGAGACGGACTGGATAGGCGTGAGTGAGTTATTGATTTCATGACTCATAATCTGTATCAACCGCTTCCAGGCCAGCCGTTCTTCTTCGTGAAGTGTGCGTGTCAGGTCGGATAGAAAAATAAGTTGATGGGACAAGCCCTTTTCACGATAGGTTGTCCGGCGGAGTTCCCAGCGGCGAACTCCTATCGGCAGGGCCAGATCTACTGTGCGTGGAGTCGCTCCTTGAAGACAGTCTGCAAGTCCCAGGCTTTTAGCGTGATGTCCCAGGATATCTTCATTGTCCTTGCCAAGGATCTGCTGGCCGCTGTCGTTGACCAGGCACAGATTGTTCTCCTGATCGAATCCGAACATGGCCACATCAATCTGCGCCAATATCTTACGCAGCAGTGCAGTCACCTCCACGGCACCGAACCGCCGCTCCTGCAGGGAGCGAGTCAGTGCATTGACCTGCAAAATCAGCTCGCCGAATGAATCATCACGGCGGCCGCCGCGAATACGAACAGAGTAGTCACCTTCCCGCAATCCCTCCAACAGGTTCGACAGTGTTCGCAGCGAATAAACTGCCCGGGCCCTGAGACCAAAGGCAAATCCGATCCATAGCAGAAGAATCAGGGCCGTTAACAGCACTTGCGTCTGGATTGAGTAATTGCCGGTCCACAAGAACAACATCGATGCCAGGGACCCCGCAAGTCCGCTCGCCAGTGACCAAATCAGGATTTGACGTTCGAATCTCATCTTATTGGATCTGGTACTTCTCCAGACGTCGATACAACGCACCGCGACTGAGTCCGAGGGCCGCGGCGGCCTTGCTGATGTCACCATCAAACCGGATTATGGCCTTGCGAATAACCCAACGCTCCATTTCTTCAAGGGTGATATCTTCGAGCCGAGGTTCATCCTCCGAAGTTGTGGTCAGGCCAAGCTCGGGGAGCCGTATGAATTCATCTTGTGCCATCAGGACGGCCCGCTCGATCGTGTGATCGAGCTCACGTACATTTCCAGGCCAGGGATAAGCGCATAAAAACTCCATAGCGGCGGGACTAAAGCCTGTGATGGACTTGCGATACTTCGTAACATATCTGCTTAAAAAGTGCATAGCCAATAGCGGAATGTCTTTTTTGCGTTCCCGCAAAGGGGGCACATGTATCTCAACCGTATTCAGGCGATAGAGCAAATCCTGACGAAATTCACCCGTTGCAACTTCAGTTGGCAAGTCTGCATTCGTAGCGGAAAGGACACGTACATTCACGCGGCAGGTTTTGGATGAACCAATAGGCTCGAACTGGCCACTATCAAGAACCCGTAAAAGTTTTGACTGCAAATTTGCCGGGATAGAGGCAATCTCATCCAGAAACAACGTGCCTCCATCAGCCAATTTGAATCGTCCCAAACGATCTGATCTGGCGTCTGTAAAAGCGCCGGCTACATGGCCGAACAACTCGCTTTCGAATACAGTCTCCGGGATACTGGCCGTGTTGATGGAAACCATCGTCTCGTTTTTTCGGCTCGACGCCGCATGTAAGGCATAAGCGACAACACCCTTGCCGCTGCCGTTCTCTCCGGTAATAAGCACATTAGCGTCGGAAGGCCCCACGCGGGCAATCGTCTCCAGTACGGGCTGCATCGCATGTGACTCGGCAATCAGTGACTCAGAACCCCGGCTCTTGAGTAAGACGTTTTCCTGTTCGAGCTGTTTGCCCTTGCGCAGGGCACGGCCGAGTTCTATCTGGGTGCGCAGGACGGTTAGTAATCGCTCGTTCTTCCAGGGCTTGGGGACGAAGTCTCGGGCTCCCCGACGCATGGCTTCGACAGCCAGCTCCACGTTGCTCCAGGCCGTCATTACGACCACCGGAAGAATTTCATCGATTTGCCGGATGCTTGAAAGTACGTCAAGGCCCTGCCGACCTGATGTTTCGCCTCGCACGTAGTTCATATCCATTAGAATAACGTCGAAATCATTGGCTTTGACCGAATCGATGATTTCGGCAACGGACGAGGCCGTCTTAATCTGAAAACCTTCCGGCCTGAGCAGTAAACGCAGGGCCTTCAAAACATCAGGCTGGTCGTCCGCAATAAGAATACTGGACTCATGAGAAGATGTTTGTTTATCTGTACCATCTGTAATCATATAAAAAGAATCATAAACCATATATAAAATCAGGTAAAGGGAAATAGGATTTAAGTGTAACCGGCCGGCAACGGTTAAGAAGAAACTCACTGAGATTAAGACCATCTTTGGAATGGCCGTTAAGCGCAAACAGCTTGAAGAGAATCCACTGAGATATATCAAGATGCCGAAGTGTCCTGAGAATGAGATCCACATTTATAGCGACGCTGAATGCCAACGCATCGTTAATGCAGCTCAACAGCTTACCGAGAGGTCCAACGGGCAAAGACGTCCGAAGTGGGACCTGCTGATTATCGTTGCCCTATCGACAGGTCTGCGTCGAGGCGAACTCCTGAACTGCACATGGGCCGATATCGATTTTGCTGAGCAAACAATAAAGGTCTCTCCGAAAACGAACACTGCTGCGACGTGGGAATGGGGAATTAAGGACACCGATAGCAGGACTTTGCCTTTGAGTGATATGCTCACGCAACTTCTGGTTGATCATCAGAGC
>CAYTNN010000084.1:0-17077 GCA_964439135.1 uncultured Pirellulales bacterium | reverse complement strand
TTTACCGAACCGCTCATCGAGCAGCTAAAGCAGGCCGGCATAAAATTCGCCTTTATCACGCTCCACGTCGGAGCAGGAACGTTCAAGCCGGTCACCGAGGATAATCTTGAAGACCATAAAATCCACCAGGAACAATTCAGTATCGACCAGGAGAATGCTGCGATAATAAATGCGGTAAAAAATAAGGGCAATCGAATTATATCAATCGGTACGACTTCAACAAGAGTCCTCGAAACCATCGCTGCCGGCTCACAAATGAAAGCTGCCGCGGGAACGACGGAATTATTCATCATGCCGGGCTACAAGTTCAAGATGATCGATGCGATGATAACGAACTTCCATCTGCCCAAATCCACGCTTTTAGCACTGGTAGCGGCCTTCGCAGGGCTCGAAAACATCCTCGCCGCCTACCAGCACGCCATCGAGCAGCGATATCGTTTCTACTCCTACGGCGACGCTATGTTGATAATCTGAGCGGAAAGAACATTCCATATTACAATATTCTTCTTGCCAGCGGAATCTTGCGAATGATGTTGCCGAGGCCAAAGCACAGCGGCATTGAAATCATGATGGCCAATGCGAATTTCAAAAGCGGATACAGGCTGATGTTTCTGATCGCGATAGCCACGAGGATAACGACCGGGGCGTGGATGATATACGCCGTATATGCGCTGCCGGCCATCGCCCTGGTAATCTTTCCCTGCCGGTTGAGCCGTTTGCGGAACAGGGCCGGCAGGGCGATGATTAACGCAACGCCGGTTAACTGCTCCCAGAGAGCGTAGGTAAAGCATTGCCAGTGCAGGCCACCGAGAAACGGTGCTATATTGCCTTTTGCTGCTCCGCCCAGTGTGAACAGGGCCGGGAAAACGATGACAATCATAACTACGGCCAGGCAGAGCCAGAGCCTGCCCATAGCATCGGTAATCCGCGTCAGCCAGTTACGGCGATAAGCGACGATTCCGACAATAAACATGCAGATGTACTGTGGGAAAAATGGAAACTGAAAATTCAAAGGTTCGAAACTCCAGCCTACAGGAAGCCATATCCGTACTGCAAAGGTAACACCGGTCAGGGCAAGAATGAAAACCGCGATTTTCAGATTGCCCGGCAGTCCGGTTTCATCTTGCACGGCCGGAGAAGGAACTTTTACAAATGCCCGCCACAGGGCATAGCAAATCGCGAATATCAGCAGGGCCTCGACAAACCACAACGGCCCGGTCCCGATGTGGAACGTGCTGTAGTACCGGCTAAGATAGCCGAGATAAGAACCATCGGACTTCCGGGCGCCAATCTTAATTAGCGGATAAGCCATAAGCGGACCGATGATGAAGTCGTAGCAAAGCATGGGGATGCCCAGACGCAGCAGCCGGTCCTTAAGGAATTGCCGGGGGCCTTTGCGGTCATAGGAGCCGGGCGTGAAATAGCCCGCTATCATAAAAAACAGCCCCATTGAGAAGGCCTGGACAGTCGCATTGTGCCAGGTCAGCAGGATGGATGAAAGTGTATCCGCCTGGCCGTCTCTGTAGTACCAACTCCCTTCGCCGCCATAGGTTATGGACAGGTGGATCATCATAACCAGCGTGATCAGCAGGATTCGCAGATTATCGATAAAGAATAGGCGGACTTTTTCCATAACTTATTGGCGGACCGCAGTTACAGTACTTCTCATCGAGGCAGCACCAAATAGTGACGCTAACGTCCAGACAGAAGCGAATGTTCCCGGTTTTCTTTTAGATATAATCGTTGAGGAGGTTCTCGAGCATCTCCTGACGGCCGCTTTGAAGTTCCGGCTCGCCGTTTTCAAGGATGTAAGCCTCAAGCTCCTCAAATCCAATCTGCCCGCTTTCGATTTTGGAGCCAAGCCCCTGATTCCAGCCGCTATAGCGCTTGTCAACAGCGTTCTGGAGAGTTTTGTCTTCTATCATCTTCGCGGCGTTCTTCAGTCCCCTGGCGAAAACATCCATTGCACCTATATGGCCGTGGAAAAGATCGACCGGGTCTATCGATTGACGTCTCACGTGTGCATCGAAATTGAGACCGCCGGTTGTAAAACCGCCGCCCTTGAGAATTATGTACATAGCGAGTGTCGTTTCGTAAACGTCGTTCGGAAACTGATCCGTGTCCCAGCCTAAGAGCATGTCGCCTCGATTCGCATCGACCGAGCCAAGTATGCCGTTGGCAACACAAAATGCCAGTTCGTGGCAAAAATCATGTCCGGCCAGCGTCGCGTGGTTGGCCTCGATGTTCAATTTAAAATCGCCGACCAGATCGTATTTCTGCAAGAAAGCGAAACAACTGCCTGCATCGGAATCATATTGATGTTTCGTCGGTTCCTTCGGTTTTGGCTCGATATAGAACTGGCCCTTAAAACCGATCTTTTTCTTGTAATCGACCGCCGACTGCAGAAGCAGAGCCATGTGGTCCAATTCGCGTTTCATATCGGTGTTGAGCAGGGTATCGTAACCTTCACGTCCGCCCCAGAAGACATAACCGGCTCCGCCAAGCTCTTGTGTTATCTCGAGGGCTTTTTTAATCTGACTTGCAGCGTAAGCGAAGACCTCCGGTGACGGATTGGTGCCCGCACCGGCCATGAACCGGCGATGCGAAAAGGCGTTTGTCGTTCCCCAAAGCAGCTTGACTCCCGTGTCAGCCTGTAGCTTCTTGGCTTTTTCCACGATTTTATCGAGACGTTTGTTTGTTTCAGCCAGGTCGTCCGCCTCGGGCGCAATATCCCTGTCATGGAAGCACCAGAAACCGACACCCAACTTGGTAAAGAATTCGAAGGCGGCTTCCAGCGTCATGTCCGCAACTTTCATCGGATCTGACGAGTCGTTGTAGTTGCGAATAATGGTGCCCGGCCCAAACTGGTCCCCGCCGAGGTTTTTGAGAGTGTGCCAGTAGCATACTGCGAAACGCAGATGTTCGGCCATTGTTTTGCCGAGGACGACCTCACTTGGATCATAATGCCTGAATGCAAGAGGATTCTTCGAGTCAGGCCCCTCGTATTTTATCTGTTTCACTTCTGAAAAGTACTCTGCCATTTATTAACTCCTTTCTCGTATTTTATTCATCGAGATGTGATTCATGATTTCAGTTGTTGTTTCAACGCCTCTTCCCACTTTGCGTACGCTTGCTGATAGGCGGAAGATAATTTTTCATTAGGTTCGATTGTTTTGACCGGTTCGAGGCCTGTGAAGGCCTCGTTCGTGCTCTTGTAGACGCCTGCGCCGATGCCGGCGCCGCGTGCCGCTCCCTGCGAGCCGTCCGTGTTGTAAAGCTGGACAGTGGCCTGCGTCACGGTAGCGAAAGCTTCAGCGAACAACGGGCTCAGGAACATATTGGCGTTGCCCGCCTTGACGGTGGTCAGTTGAATTCCCATGTCACGCATTATGCCGAGTCCGTAATTCAGAGCGAAGACAATTCCCTCCTGTGCGGCACGCAGGAAGTGTGCCTTCTTATGGACGTTGAAGTTCCAGCCGTGAACGGATGCCCCGATGTTCCTGTTCTCCAGCGTTCGCTCGGCCCCGTTGCCGTACGGGAGGATGACCAAATCGTCGGAGCCGACCGGTGCCTGTGCCGCAAGTTCATTCATCTGCTCATAGTCGAGTCCCTCGCCGGCGACGAAATTGTGCTTTAGCCAGCTATTGAGGATTCCCGTGCCGTTAATGCACAGCAGCACGCCGTATCGCGGATCTTTCGCCGAATGGTTGACATGAACGAAGACGTTGACCCGCGAGCGCTGGTCGTAGTTTTTCCGGTCACTGACTCCGTAGACCACGCCTGATGTCCCTGCCGTGACAGCTATCTCGCCCGGCTGCAAAACGCTAAGTGACAGCGCGTTATTAGGCTGGTCGCCGGCGCGGTAGCTGATTATGGTCCCGGCCTCGAGTCCAAGCTCATCGGCCGCCTCTTTCGTCAGCTCGCCCTGGATCGAAAACGTCGGGAGCGTCTCGGCGACAAGCTCGCTGGATATGCCGTAGTTGTCGAGTACGAAATCTGCCGGACCATCGTCCTCGAAATCCCACATTATCCCTTCGGACAATCCGGAAGGCGTTGTTTTTATGTCACCCGTCATCTTCATCGCGATGTAGTCGCCGGGCAGCATCATTTTGTGAATCTTCGAATAAACTTTCGGCTCGTTTTCCATTACCCACTTCAACTTTGACGCTGTAAAGTTTCCGGGCAGGTTGAACAGTTTCTTGAGGCACTTTTCCCGGCCGATATCCGTCGCCGCCTGCTCGCCGATCTGCACCGCCCGGCTGTCGCACCAGATAATCGAAGGCCTCAGCACCTGCTTGTTTTTGTCTACCACGACGAGTCCGTGCATCTGGTAAGATATCCCGATAGCGTGCACATCGCCGGCGTCAAAATCCGCCTGCGCCTGAATCTTTTTCGTGGCGGTCTTGACGTGCTCCCACCAGACAGCCGGATCCTGCTCGGCCCAGTCCGACTGCTTAGCGACAATCTCCAGTTCCTTGTCCGGCGAAGTCGCCGCCGCCAGCACTTGGCCCGTCTCAGCGTCCATCAGCGTAGCCTTGATAGACGAGCTTCCGACATCGTATCCCAACAATAACGCCATTTATATGTCCCTTTATTTTTCTGTTCGGATTAACGCCGCAAGCGGCGAGTTAATTGCCCATAATAGTCATCGGTGGCCGTTTGTCAACTTTTATTCATATTCCCATTTAAGCAGCCAGGGGTCTTTTGTCCGTTTTTGAAACGCTTTAAGTTCCGCTTTGAGTTCTGTGAGCACCTTTTCGTGTTTTGGATTGTCGGCGAGGTTTTCTACCTCGTGGGGGTCGTTTTGAAGGTCGTACAGTTCGAATTTCGGCCGATGCAGGTAGGCCTCGACGGTACGTTTGCCGTAGTATTTGCTGCCGGACTTAATCGTCGCCTGCCAGGTCGAGGCGGCCCAAAGGTCGCTGGCGAACGGGTAATCCAGCCCATGAGCGATATTCCAGATTAGCTTGTACCTGCGCTGCCGGACGACGCGCATTGGGTAATACATCGTAATCTCGTGGAATGTGTGCGAAGCGTAAGTTAAATCCCAGCCCTTCGGATGCTCCTGCTTAAGCACAGGCTTAAAAGAGCGGCCCTGGAAGCTATTCTTGCCGGACGCAGCGCCGGCAAAATCGAGAATCGTCGGCGCCAAATCTGCAAAATTGACCAGCGCATCGCATGCGATGCCCTTTTTCTTTTGGCCGGGGTCTCGCACGATGCACGGCAGGTTCATCCCCGGCTCGTACAGCGTCGTTTTAGCTCCCGGAAAAGCGACGCCGTTATCCGAGATGTAGATGATTACAGTATTTTCATATTTGCCGGTTTGCTTGAGGACATCAAGCAGCTTTCCCACGCCCTGGTCGACGCGGGAGACGGCTTGGTAGTACTGCGCCAGCTCGGCGCGGCACTCCAGCGTATCGGGCAGGAAGGGCGGCACAATTACGTCCTTCGGGTCATACTTGACCTCTTTGATGCCGGGATAGCCTCCACTGGCTTTGTTGCCGAAACGGTCGGGCTTGCCGGGCAGCTCGTCCGCAACGCCGCCCCCGCGGTGCGGATCGCTCATGCAGAAGTACAAAAAGAACGGCTTGCTGTCACTTGCATTGATGAAGTCCCGGCAGTTCTGTGCCATCTGGACGGGGCTGCGGCTGTTACCCGGCAACGTGACATCGAATTTGTAGACGCTCTGGGGCGCGACGTGATACTTACCGATTCGCCCTGTTCGATAGCCGGCCTCGGTCAGCAGGACCGGCAGAGTCTTGATGTTCTCGAAGGAGATGAAGTGGTGATAGCTGTGCTGGTGCCCGTACTGGCCGTTGGCGTGATTGTACATGCCGGACAAAATTACCGACCGGCTGGCGCTGCAGCTCGCAGTCGTGCAGAAGGCGTTGGTGAAACGCACGCCCTCGGCGGCAAGTGCGTCCAGGTTCGGCGTCTTGATAACGGGATTGCCGTAACAGCCGAGGGTTTCGCGCCCGTGGTCGTCACTGACAATCAGAACGACGTTGAGCCTGTTGTTCTGGCCGGCCGATGCTCGCTGCGAAATCAACGCCGAGCCTGCAAGGGCCGACGCACAATCCTTCATAAATTCACGCCGGCTAATCGATTTACTTTCCATATTTCATGCCTCCAACGTTGTTTATAATTCTGCGAAGTCTCTCAAGCTCTCAACTCAACGCCGGCCGAAACTTCCTGCTCCCATGCCGAAAGTTCGCCTTGAAGCATTTTGACCATCCCCGGCTTCGCCACGGCAAGATTCTTCTTTTCGCCGAGGTCCTCATCGAGATTATAGAGTTTCACGTTGTCACCCTGGACCAGCAGCTTCCAGGGGCCTTTGCGCGCCGCCCTTTCTTTTCTATAGCGCCAGAACAAAGTGCGCTCGGGCAGCTTCCTGTCTTCTGTTAACATTCCCGGCAGGTCGACGCCGTCGAGTTTAAATCCCGCCGGCAGTTTTGCTTGTGCGATTGAGACCATCGTTGGAAACATATCCATCCCCAGCGTGGTTTGGCTTGTCACTGAGCCGGGCTTTATCCTGCCGGGCCAGTAAGCGACGGCCGGAACACGGTGCCCGCCTTCCCAGAGGCTGCCCTTGTAGCCTGACAATACGCCGTTGGAGCCGTTTTTGGTTGCCCCGTTGTCGGAACAGAAAAAGATAAATGTTTTACGCTCCAGGCCCAGGCGTTTGACCGTCTCGACAATACGCCCGATACCTTCGTCCATGACTTCGACCATTTCCTTATATGCGCGGGCAATTTCCTCACCTTTGGCCTTCTTGCCTTTCTTGCCGTCCGGCAGGCGCTCCGGCGGATCCTTTCTGCCCTGGTACGGAGAATGCACCGACTCGTGCGGCAGATACAAACAAAATGGTTCGTCTTTGTGCCGCTCTATGAAGTCTATGCCGTGCTTTGTTATAAGGTCGGTGCAGTAGCCTTCTTCAGGGACTTTTTCGAGATTTTTCCACCAGTCGTCGAAGCCGGCGCCGTCGATGTGCGAGTGGTAATCCACATTGCCGCTGACGTAGCCGCGGAACTCGTCGAATCCCTGCCTGGCGGGATTGAATTCCACGTTGTAACCCAGGTGCCACTTGCCGAAAATTCCCGTCGCGTAGCCGCGTGTTTTGAGAACCTCGGCAAACGTAGTTTCTTCCAGCGTCAATCCCGTCTGGCGGGTCGGGCCTTTGGCATAGATGACGCCTTCGATGCCGGCACGCTGCTGGTAGCGCCCGGTAAGCAGGGCCGCCCGCGTTGGGCTGCACACCGGGCAGTTGGAATGATAATCCGTAAACTTCATGCCGCCCTCGGCCAGCGTATCGATATTGGGCGTGCTGATTATTTTACTGCCGTAGCAGCTAATGTCACCATATCCGAGATCGTCGGCCATAATCAAGATGATATTTGGCTGGTCCATGCCCTTGGAGCTCCGGCCTGGATTGGCCATCGAGCAGCCGCCGTTCAGCAACGCAACAGCAAGTGCTCCACTGCCGATACACTTAATAAATTCCCGTCGATTCATAAACATACTCCTGCCTTCCGCCGCACATGAAACAGATCGCCGGAATCAGGAAGAATTAGTATAGCCGCTTACATTTCAGTAAAATCAAAACCTGAACCGGCATATCCAACATAAAATACGTCCCGTCCAAAGTGTTTATGTCTTGCTCAACTAAAATTTCGTATCAATGTGCTGATTGTTCTATAACGTCCACGAGTCCGGCGTCGATGTACTGGCCGCCGGTGGTTTGGTGGCAGTGGATGGCTATGCAATTTGTGCCGATTTTAAAAGCGCTCTGCGCCTTCTCGTCCAGGGTCGCCCAGACGTAGCTCGACGTGTAGCCTTCCAGTTTCACCACAAGCTGGCCGTTGATATAAACCTCAGCGTCCTCATCGTAGTGGAGCGAAAGTTGCGGCCGGCTGAGTTTGGTATCGTCCAGCTCGAACGTTCGCCGCACCCAGATATCCGATGTTTTCCACTCGGTACGGACGGTCGTGCCGGGCGTTCCTTCGGTGCCGAAACCGCCCTGACCTTTCTGCCAGCTTGAATCGTCGAAGTCGGCCTCTTGCCAGCCTTCAGGCGGTTCGCTCGTCGTATATTGCCAGCTTTGCGGCTGCTCCTGCGAGGTCGGGACAATCGTTTTGAGGATGGGCGCCGGCAAATATAGGCGCTTATTGGCCGCGGCGGCTTTCTTGGCGTCCGCCTTGATCATTGCCCGGTCGTAGGTCATCCACCCGTTGATCTCGACCTCCACGTCGGTAGTCTGCGTATAGACTGCCGCACATAGGCCGTCGCCGATGAGCGAGCGCAGATTATCAATCAGCGCCACGTACGCATCGGTCAGATCCTCGCGAGTCTCATAGCTGCGGTAGCCCCAGTTCTTTTCATCCTGCCATGTATGTCCTTTTACCGGCAGGCCGAGCCCGCCGAACTCGCCGAGCACTGCGGCACGGTTTTCCTCGGTTGGCGGAGCCGCCGGGCCGGGATAGCTGTGAATATCGTGTACGTCACCAACGCCTCGGTCGGTCCAGCCGCTGGCGTTGTTCACCAACCGGGTCGGGTCAAGCTTCTTAATCATATCGACAATCCGCGGCGTGTCCCACTGCCCCCAGCCTTCGTTGTAGGGAACCCACATAATTATGCTTGGATGATTGTAAAAGGTGGCAATCATCGCCTTTAGCTCTGTCTCGAACTGCCGGGCGGATTCAGGCGAACGCTGGATGTCCGGGTCTCTGCCGCCAATATACTTATCGCCGCTGGGCATATCCTGCCAGACCATCAGCCCCAATTTATCGCACCAGTAGTACAGCCGGTCGGGCTCGATTTTAACGTGCTTACGGAGCATATTACAGCCCAGCTTTTTCAGAACCTCGATATCGTAGCGAAGGGCGGCATCCGACGGGGCGGCGTACAGCCCATCGGGCCACCAGCCCTGGTCCAGCGGGCCGAACTGGAACAGCGACTCATTGTTGAGCAGCAGGCGATTGATGCCTTTTTCGTCCTTTCTGACTTCGATCTTCCGCATGCCGAAGTAGCTGCTCACCGCATCGACCTTTTTTCCTTTGCCGTCCTTGAGTGTCACCTTAAGGTCGTACAGAAACGGCGAATCAGGCGACCAGAGCTTTGGCTTTTTGATATTTAAGACCATTTCTTCGCCGGCGTTGCCTTTGTTTTTAGCTTTCGTGAACCACCCATCCTTGGCCTCGACTTCCACGCTGTAACCGGCTGGGCCTGGACATGCGGCAGTGACGCGCACCGACTTGCTGTCAATATCGGGAACTATCTTGATAGACTTGATGTATGCCTCGGGTACCGGTTCGACCCAGGCAGTCTGCCAGATTCCCGTCACCGCGGTGTACCAGATTCCCCCTGGTTTGCTGACCTGCTTGCCCCGCGGCTGGGTGCCGGCATTAGTCGGGTCCCATACGCTTACGACAATCTCCTGCTCTGAGGTTTCTTTCAGCGCATTGGTGATATCGAAGGAGAAGGGGTCGTAGCCGCCTTGGTGCGTTCCGACCTGCGTGCCGTTGACCCACACTGTTGTATCGAAATCCACCGCTCCGAAGTGCAGCAGCACGCTTCGGCCCTTCCATGTTCGGGGGATGCGAAATGTCCGCCGATACCACAGACGATTATCCTCGCCGACCGGCTTCATCACGCCCGACAAAGCCGACTCGACCGGAAACGGCACGAGAATCTGTCCATCGAATGCGTCCGGCTGCTGTTGGCTTTTGTGTACTATGGCATAATCCCACAGCCCATTTAGGTTCTGCCAGCTCTTGCGAACCATCTGGGGTCGCGGATATTCACAGTGGGCGTTTTTCGGTGATACCCGCCTGGCCCATCGTGTCATCAGCGGGCCGTTGGCCGGCTGCCATTTTGCACGTATGGATGAGCAGAGCAATAATACCGTACACAGCGAGAACGAGAACCACTTAATTTTTTGAAATGACCACTTGTTGACGTGAGTTGAATCCATTTCTTACATTTCCTTTCAAATAGCTGAAATTCAGCGAACAATTGGCTCACTATATCCGACCACGCTTGAAAGTCTGTATGTAGGTTATCTGCACTTGGCCGATTTTGCAATTAAATTTGGCTGGACGGGCAGCGATTTCCCGTTGTGCCGGGGGATTTACTGTCTTGATCCGACGACCAGATTCAGATACACGCTCTATCGGAAAAGTTGACGCGATACAGAATCTCAGTCTACGACTTCCACCTGCGATAGGCCCGGGAACATCATATTATAAACAAGTATTGCGTCACCGTTATGCATGCGGATGCACCCCTTAGAGCCAGCAGAGCCGATTTGTTCCGGTTCCTTTGTACCGTGGATGGCGAAGCCCGTCCTGTTTTTGGCCTCTCCGGAGAGACCCTCCAGCGCGATCCATCTCGAACCTAAAGGATAATCCGGGTCTTCGGGATGGTATGTTTTGCCGTCTGCGGGATCAGTCCAGATCGGTTTTTCCAGCTTGCCGTCGGATTTAACGCGCCAGAGCCCGGTTGGTGTTTCCATGTCGGGCTTGCCCAGGCCAACTCGAAAACTTCGAACGAAAGTATTTTGAAGATAAACGTCCATCGTAAAGTCTGAACGATAGACCTTCGCGTGGAATGGGCCTTTAACGATTTTTATTGGTAGTCCCGCCTGTAATGATTCCGGGCGACTAATGCGGTTAATCGTCATAAGAATTTCGTACGGCACCTTGTATTTATCACCGATGGTTGTAAGCAGGTCGCCGGATCTGACCTGATAATTCTCACAAAGCGGATCGTCAGGCAAGACGGTTCTACTAAGCAGCCATTGATCGGACAGCTTGGAAAGACGGTCTTTGACGGATGAACGTTGCTGGGGGCTCATCGGCATTCGAAGTGCCTGGTTCAACTTCTCACGTGCTTCTACAATTTTGCTGGGATTCTCGCTGAGCAGTCCCACAGCATCTGCGATTAGCGTAGCAGCTTCCGGATTGGATTCCACGGTTGGTCCGGGCGTCGGTTCCGGTGCAATTTTCGGCAATTCCGGCTGCTTCTCCACTTCCACGGGCGGTAAAAATGCAGTTGTTTCATTCATTTCGGGTTTTTCGATAACCTTAGGTTCTGTTGTAAAAACGGGCTCTTTGGCAATCTCGGATTCATAAGGCGTCTCGGGTTCATCTGCTGCAGTTGCATCGATATTTGTATCGCCTTGGGGGGTCGGATCAATAGTTTCGGCCTCATTCTTGCCGAAAGGACCGTAATAAAAAGCAATTGCCACACAAATAACGAGCACGGCCAGAAGAATAGTATAAGTCCGGTTTCGGGTTCTTCGCCCAGCTCGCGGGCCAAAAGGATGACGGGCCATCTTAATCTCCTTTCTGGTTATTGAAATACATTATTTCTTCGTCGGTTACTAATATTTCCACCGGCTCATCATGCTCTGTGACCGGTATTGAGTCGAGAAGCTGTTCTGCGAAAGCAAAACCGCATCTGTCAGCTTTCAGTTCGGCGTTAGCGAAAAACCTATCGTAGTAGGAACCGCCCCGGCCGAGCCGGTTGCCCTTTTTATCGAATCCTAAAGCCGGCGTAACAACCAGATCAATATCTCCGAACGGGACCGGCATACCCGCAATCGGATTCCGCAGACCGGAAGCGCCGGTCGAAAAACCTGTTTCCAGCGAGTTTATAAGGACCGGTATCATATGTCTTTGCTGCCAGGAAATCTTCGGCGCCGCAACGGCCTTACCAAGCTGCCAGGCGTGAAGTATGGCATCGGAAGTGTCCACTTCGTGCGGAAGGGACAGGAACATCATTATCGTTGATGCACCTTGAAATTCTGCTGTCGAGACCAAATTCCGACATGCTTTTCGGCTTCTTTCATTCCTCTGCTCCGAGGGTATAGCGAGCAGGCAATCCATTAACTTGCGGCGCAACTCAGCCTTATCCATATCACCTATCCTTATCTACTTCCCTGTTTTCGACAGATTTGCTATTTTGTACCAAGGTTTGCAGCTTTTGTAAATAATGCTTCATTTTTTTTTCACAACCACGTTCTGTCGGAGTATAATATTCCTTCTTCATTGCCGCCGGTAGATATTCCTGCGGCACGAAGCCATCCTTAAAATTATGTGGATATTTGTAATCAACTCCAAAACCGGCTTTTTTCGCAGCCGAATAATGACTGTCTTTCAAATGTACCGGCACGCGTTCGGTCGGCTGCTCTTTCACATCGGCCATCGCTTGCAAAATAGCAGTAGCCACAGCATTTGACTTTGGCGCACAGGCGATATATATCGCTGCCTGCGCCAGCGCCAATTGGGCTTCCGGCAGACCCACAAACTCAGATATCTGGACGGCAGCGGCAGCCATAACTGTCGCCATCGGATCGGCGTTTCCCACGTCTTCCGCCGCGCAAATCGCAATCCGGCGGGCAATAAAGCGCGTATCCTCACCGCCTGCTATCATCCGGGCGAGCCAATAAACGGTGGCATCAGGATCGGAACCACGCATGCTCTTCTGCAGGGCACTCGCCAAATCATAGTGCGTATCGCCCGTGCCGTTATAATCAATCGTTTTCTGTTGTATCGACTCGGTCGCAACGTCGAGATTAAATTTTATTTTTATCCTGGTCTTAATACGTCCTTCATCGCGTTTTTTCGGGCCCCCGGGCCTTCGGGCGGCTTGTGATAAGACGCCCACCTCAAGAGCAGTCAGGGCCTTTCTGGCATCGCCGTCGCAGATTCCTGCAAGAAATTTCAACGCCTTATCTTCCGCCTCGATATCGAATTTGCCGAGTCCCCGTTCGGTATCGGTAATGGCGGCCTTCAGCAATTGCAGAACATCCTCCTTGCCAAGCGGCTCGAAACGAAAGACCGTACTGCGGGAGATCAGAGGCGAATTGACCGAAAAAAACGGATTTTCAGTAGTGGCACCGATGAGAATCAGAACGCCTGCTTCTACATCATCCAGCAGGACATCCTGCTGAGCACGGTTGAAACGATGAATCTCGTCGATAAAAAGCACGGTCCTCGCTCCGCCGGCTGTGAGCCTGTCACGGGCCAGCCTGATTATTTGACGGATATCTTTGACGCTGGCCGACGGGGCGCTGAGATAGTAGAATTTGGCTTTCGTGTAATTTGCAATCACTGCCGCCAGCGATGTCTTGCCGACACCGGGTGGGCCGTAAAATATCAGGCTGCTTAGCCGGTCGGCTTCGAGTATCCTTGTCAGCAGTTTATCGGGCCCAAGAAAGTGTCTTTGTCCGATAAACTCACCGAGCTTTCTCGGTCGCATCCGGACCGCGAGCGGCGCCGCCGAAGCTATATTGGCCTGTTCCGGCCCGCTAAAAAGAGTATTATTGGCATTACCTTGATCCATCCGGAATATTATATGCCGAATATACAGAACTGTCGAAGGTTAATTTGCGAGGATCGATTCCGACTGTATAGGCCGTTTTTGCCGCGTATCAATATTGATAACGCAAAAAAAAAATAAAAAAAACTCATTTTTTTCGTTTGATTTGTACGAAAGGTATATATATACTCCAATCTTCAGGGATTAAAAAAGGCAGTAAATGGGGTTAATATATACGTTGCGAAGTGGCCATAATAATGTTTGGCGTATTTTGTAAAGTAAGGTTCATCCGGTTTATGTGGAGATGGACCGAATAGATCAGGGCCTTAGAATTGTTTGTCGAGGGCAATTATCACATTGGTTGAAAGGAGATAAAAGATGTACAAAATGACTATGTTGTTGGGATTGCTTGTTGCAATCATGAGTGTCAGTGCTTCTGGGGTAGGTTTTATTGGTACACCAACAGCGGGGTTGGAAAAGGGCCAATGGAATGTAGGAGTTAACTACACCTATATGAGCATGGATTTGGCAAAAACGAAGTTTGCTGGTACAGAGGACGGTACCGCAGTATCAACAAAGTTGTTAATAAATGACGTCAAAACCCAGCGTTACTATGCTGGCGTTGGTTATGGTGTGACAGATGCATGGGAAGTGTATGTCCAGCTTGGTATTGCTGATGTTAAAGCTCAGATGAAATCCGATGATCCTAATGATACCTGGCAAGGGTATAACTTTGACAACGATTTTGCCTGGGGTTGGGGAACAAGGTATACGTTCTATGAACAAGACACTGTTCGCTGGGGTGCTTCACTGCAGATGAACTGGCTGGATACAAGCTGGGATAGTTCAAGCGCCTCCGTAGATGGGACAGAAACATATAAAGAAACCTTTGACTACGCAGACTACGATCTTCTGATTGCCGTTGGACCTACGGTTGATATGGGCGGCTGGAACCTTTATGGCGGACCGTTTTATTACATGATCTCAGGAGATATAGACTACAAATATACGTATACGGAGACAATTGGAGCAACAACGAGTATCACGAAATTAAGCGGCGATCTTGAAGCGGACAGTAACATCGGTGGCTTTGTCGGCGCACAATGCACCTTGATGGAAAAGTACGATATAACGACCGAGCTTTCTTTCACAGGCGATGGCTGGGCGATTGGTGCAGGGATTGCTATGCCATTTTAAGCTTACCTGATACTCTGAGAGTTTCCTCTCTGTGTTGAGTATCAGTTTAACGGCAATGCTGATGTACTTAAGTGTGAGCCTCGTCTACAGATTTAACCATAAGTTTGATCTGAACCGTTTGTTTTTTGTTTGACAAAAAGTAAGTGAAACAGGTATAAAAGGCTGTAAGCTACAGGTGTGCAGCCTTTTTTTGTACATAAAAATGTGCATTTGTCCCGCTTTTCAGGCTCAACCTGTGCGAAAAAAGGCGATAAATGGGTTTATATACGTTATGAAGTAGCCATATAGTGTTTGACGCAATGCGCTAAGTTAAGATTGTGATAGTGACAATAGGAAACAATATTTATCGGAAGGGAAGGATTATGGAAAGGAAAATGTTGTGGTTAGGTCTAATGCTTATCGTGGTTGGCTTGTGCAGTTCAGGTACTCTCGCTACGACGATGGGCCCCCCGGCGGCCGGCCTGGAAACAGGCAAGTATGGTGTCGGTCTCGAATACTCTAATTCCGAAATAGGTATCGATGTAGATAGCGAGCGGACATCTCTAACTCTTCAGAATGTTTATTACGATGGTGCTAGACAACCTGATTATGACAGGGAATTCCAAGTAGATCCTGAAAAGCTCAAATTTAAGGAGAAGTTCGAAAGCAATATGATTTTCGCCAATTTAGGCTACGGTGTCTCCGACAAATTGGAAGTTTTCCTGCGTTTGGGCATGGCTGACTTCGACGCGAATGACATGGATGGCAACTACGAATTTGCCTATGGTTTGGGTGCCAAAGCGACCTTTTACGAAGAGGGGAACCTTAAGTTAGGTGCGCTGTTCCAGATGACTTGGGCAAAAGCTGACGGTGACTTTTACGAGGAAAAGCGTATCGTGAAAAAGGATGAGATCTCTGGTATTAATCTTATTGATGAGACCATAGGTACTACCAGCACCTGGGAGATTGACTATTATCAATTGAAATTTGCGGTAGGCCCGACTTACAAGCTGACGGAGGATTTTTCGATTTATGGAGGTCCGTTCTACCACTTAGTGAGTGGAGATTATGATATGGAACGTAGTGGTGAAAAAATAGAGGTTGATAGGTCGTCAACTCCACATATTACGGTTACGGACACAAACTATTCTGAAGAACGTTCGGGAGATATTGAGGAACAGTCAAATTTTGGTGCCTACATTGGCGCACAGGTTGATCTCGCCAAGAACCTTCCTCTCTGCATTGAGTATCAGTTTACCGGCGATGCTGATGTGCTTGGAGCGAACCTCGTCTACAGGTATTAATCATAAGTACGATCTGTTACGTTTGTTATTTGTTTGACAAAATATAAGCGAAACATGCATAAAAGGCTGTGAGCTATAGGTTTGCAGCCTTTTTTTACACACATGGTTACACTTTTGTCCCGCTTTTTCGGCTCAGCTTGTGCGAAAAAATAATATAAAGAAGCTTTTTTTCTATTGTTTTATAGTGTTATAACGATAATATTTATAGGAGGTAGATGGGTGGTGTGATCATAATTAGCGTTGATAATGGGATTTTTTAAGAAGGCAACAAGAAGTTCAAGAAAAGATTTTATAAGGAGATGAGCATGAAGAAGCAAGGAGTTTTATTAGCAGCCGTAGTTTTGTTTTGTGTAGTGGGTTTCGCTCAGGCCCAGGACTCGGAGCTGCACGGATCGGTCGACCTGACCTATCAGAGTAAGTATATCTGGCGAGGTTTCGATGTTTACAACGACAAGAGCGCCGTGCAGCCCAGTCTCGACCTGGACCTGTTCGGCACGGGCCTTGGAGTCAACATCATGGGCCACAGGGCCAATTCGAGCGGATATGAAGCTGCCGAACGCTGGGACTACACGTTGTACTACCAAAACGGCGTGTTCCAGGATGAAGCTTATGCCTTGATGTACAGGCTCGGGTGGGTCTACTACAATTTTCCAGAACTGAGCCAGTCGGATGCCGATTTACAGGAAATCCATACCGTTATTTCCTTACCAAAGGTGTGTCCTGGTGGTCTCGTACCGAGTTACGTTCTTGTGAAGCTCTGGCCGAACAGCGGCGGGTCTTTGGTCGCGAGCAACCTTGATCTGAGCACTAGCCCCCCGCAACCGAGCAGAGGCACCGCATCCGGCTGGGCGCATATCTTCATGCTGGATTATCCCCTGACGGTCGGTGGCATCCTTCCTGACACTCCTGAGCAGGTCTTGAATCTTCACGCAGAGTTTGTCTACAACGATGGTGTTGGTCCGGGCGGCCAGGATGTCGACCATGATTGGTCGAACGCGGTCTTCGGGATATCAACAGGCTTCGACTTATTAGAGGAGCTCGTCCTGACTCCCGGAATTTATCACCAGATCTCAATGGATAGTTCAGTAAATGACCAGAACGAGACCTGGGCCAACTTAAGTCTGACGTACAAATTCTAAAAACGATTCGGAAAATATTAGCTGAATCTCCAAAAAGGCTGGTCCCGGATACCAGCCTTTTTTCATTTTATTCGAAACAGTAACTCGATCAGCTAAAATGCTAACGCTAATCAACACAAACAGGATGGCTCCCCTTAT
>CAYTNN010000083.1:0-17189 GCA_964439135.1 uncultured Pirellulales bacterium | reverse complement strand
CACCTCCGTGACGCCTGCGATTGAAACGGCGGCATTTGCAGGTTTTACAATATCCATCCCGGCGTTAAATTCCATAATACCAGCCAATTGGCTAATAAGCTCCGAATTTCGCTCAAGAATCTCAACAATCTCCTGTTGCGACTTAACGGACACAACCAGTTGTTCTTTCGGCGGCATATTCCGATTGCTTCTTATATCCCGTACGGTACGAACTATGGTCTGTATTATTTCAATTTGTTTCTCAGCGTCCGTATCCCGCAGGGAGTCAATTTTTTGGGGCCATTCTGCTACGACGAGGGCTCCGGCGTTTTTCGCCTCCATGAGCCCTTCAAGCCGCCTGACCGGAGCGATCTCATTGAGTTTCTGGAATATCCCTTCGGTAATAAACGGGACAAACGGATGCAAAAGACGCAGAGTCTGATCCAGCACAAAAGCCAGGACATTCTGGGCGACTGGCCGTTTCTGCTCATCCTGCATTCGAGGCTTGGCCCACTCAAGATACCAGTCGCAAAAATCGTTCCAGAAGAACCTGTAGAGCAGCGCCAAAGGCTCGCTGTATTTATATCCATCCAGAGACCTGGTTGTCTCTGCAATCGTATCGGTCAAACGGGACAGAATCCACCTGTCGGTAATGTCCAATTTGCCCGAATCAAAACCGGCCGGATCAATACCATCAAGATTCATCATCGCAAAACGCGAGGCGTTCCAAAGCTTGTTACAGAAATTTCGCCCGATATCGAGCTTCGGCGACGTATTTACCTGGCGCCCGTCGGGCAGGGTCATCGCCGCCACCGGCATCCTTATGTCCTGTGTGTCCGTAGCCATGCTGGCCAGCGTAAATCGCATCGCATCGGCCCCGTGGCTGTCGATGGCAACCAGCGGATCGATGCCGTTGCCAAGACTCTTGGACATCTTGCGCCCCTGGCCGTCCTGAATCATCGCATGGATATAAACGTCGCTGAACGGAATATCGCCGGCACAGTATTGTCCCATCATTACCATTCGCGAAACCCACAGCGTAATAATCTCACGCGCCGTGCAAAGCACATCGCCCGGATAAAACGTTTTCAATTCCGGTGTATCTTCCGGCCAGCCCATCGTACTAAACGGCCAAAGCGCAGAACTAAACCAAGTATCAAGAACATCTTCGTCCTGTTGAATAGGATTAACACTACCGATTGAGCTTTTTAGCTGTCCAATTTGATTATATGCGTCTTTGCCATATTTATCTTTGAATAAATCGTCATCTTTCTTATATTCTTCGATTTGTTCAATCGAAATACCCGGACTACCTTTTTGTGAAAAAATATTCTTAAGTGATTTTAGTGCTGTATCTGCTTTTATGTTTTTTGTACAAATATAATATATCCATCTCTCTTCAATTTCATTCCATTTTGATTTAAAGCAAATTTCATCTTGTAAACCACATTTTTGAACAAATTTTGGAAACGTATTCTCGAAATCATTTTTTATTTGTTCATCTAAGAGTGAATCAGGTTTATCAGGATCAAGAGCACCGGATTTAGTAAGTTCAATAGACCATATTGGTATTCGATGCCCCCACCAAAGCTGGCGGCTGATGGGCCAGTCTCGAAGGTTCTCCAGCCAGCTCTGGTATGTCTTTGCATAGCGTTCCGGGATAAAACGCAGCCGGCCGTCAAGCAGGGGATTCAAAGCCAGACCGGCCAGGGAATTCACCGGCACATCCGTGCCCTCGATAAGCCCTTCGCCGAATTTCTCTGCAAGATGCTCGATAGGTTTCTTCACGGCGATATACCACTGGTCGGACAGATAAGGCTCGATAGGCACATGGCTGCGATAGCTGTGCCCGACTTCGTGGACATATTCCCGAACGTCCTCGAGCAGATTTTCCTTGCGGAACCATTCGACAATGGCTTCGCGCGCCTCGAAGCGGTCCATTCCGAGCAAAGATTGCGCTTCCGGCTCATCGGCGTCTTCCCAGCCGAACTTGTCACTTATCGAGCCGTCGGGCGCCATAACGTTGATAACTTGTAGTCCGTGTCTCTGACCGATCGCCCAGTCATCCGGGTCGTGAGCCGGCGTGACTTTCAAAAAGCCAGTAGAGAATTTTGCCTTTTCGTCTTCACTATCGGGATCGGGCAGGACGACGTGCTCATCGGCAATTATAGGTATGATGCGGCCGACAATTGGAAGCCGGACTTTCTTACCGACAAGATATTTTGCACATGGATCATTTGGATTCATCGCCACAGCCGTATCGCCGAGCATTGTTTCGGGCCGGGTCGTAGCTACGGTGACGTGCGTGATAGTGGCGAGGGCGTCCCGCCCTTGCGTCCCGAGGGCATCTTGCCCTCGTTCTATGTCTGAAGTCGAGCCTTGTATCCTGCACCATGGCCAGTCTTGCAAGCCTGCTTTGTCAGGGTTCTCGAGCACATAATTAATCTGGTTCCTAAAATCCTCCTCGTCCCGAATCAGGTGATCGTAATACTCCTCCTGCCAGAAAGCCTCAGTTGCTTCCAACAGTCTATTTGCCTGCTTGGCGGTGAAAGACTTCCAACTGTGCATGATACCCGCCAGGTCATAGCCCTCGAAGGGGCGCACGATCACGTGAACGTGGTTGGGCATGATACACCAGGCGATCAAATCATACCGCCGGCCATCGAAGTACCGCAGGGCTTCCTGGACTAACGATGCGATCTCGGATTTGGCAAGGTGGCAAGCACCCCGGCCGGAATCCAGAAATGTTTCGATTCGCTTTGCGTGCAGTCGATATAGTTCTCGTTCTTCGTGAGCCGTCAGGGGACAGCCCTGTTCCCCAGCTTGCTGGATGATGTCTTCTCTTTCCTGTCTCCATGTATGGAGAACGTGCGGGGGAAGGCTGTCAGCGAGGCGGAACGTGACGGCGTAAGTGGCCCCGCGCTTTGTCCAATGAGGGAGGTTGTGGCCCTTACGGCGGTGGATTTCGTCGGATTGTTCCGAGAGCGGGACGCTATCGGGACGCAAGGGCGAGACGCCCTCGCCACGCGCGGGCGGGACGCCCGCGACACATTCAACCGGCTCGACGAGCGGGTACCTCATATACCAGAAATGTCCCTGAACCGTCTCATGCTCGACTTCATCGTCGGCCAGCACGGTCTGCGTCGCCGGGTCCCAGTTGACCAGCCTTTTGCCTCGATAGATCAGCCCATCTCTGAAGAGCTTGAAAAACGCGCTGCGTACGGCTTTGACGCACATATCGTCCATGGTAAACCGCGTCCGCTGCCAGTCGCAGGAGCAGCCCATCGCTTTTAATTGCTCGATAATACGGGCTTCATATTCGTCTTTCCAGGCCTGAACACGACCGACAAAATCTTCCCGCTCGAAGTCGGTCCGGCGTCTTCCTTCTTCCGAAAGGATTCGCTTCTCGACGACCGTCTGCGTGGCAATGCCGGCGTGATCCGTACCGGGCATCCACAGAGTATTGTATTGTTGCATCCGACGGAAGCGAATGAGGATGTCCTGCAATGTGTTATTCAGTGCATGGCCCAGGTGCAACGGTGCCGTAACATTTGGCGGCGGGATTACGATTGTGAAGGCTTTACCATTTTTGCCGTCGGCGTGCGGTTCGGCGTGAAAGTATTGATGCGAAGACCATATCTCATTCGCCTGCCGCTCTATCGTTTTGGATTCATAAATTTTCGGAAGTTGCTCACTCATGGCTTTTCAGTTTTAGATAATTGTTCATAAAAAACTCCGGCACAATACATTGGCCGGAGTATTATCTTAATAAAAAGGATCAACGATGTAAAGCAAACAATTGAACACAAAACAGGATACTACTATGTGTTTTAACGATATGTTGTTTTACACTTCCATCGTACCTAATCGAGGTTCATTGTCATCAGGAATTCTCCGTTGGTTCGGGTTTTGGCAAGCCTGCTTTTGAGCAGCTCGACTGCTTCGATAGGATTCAATTCGCTCAGAACCCTTCGGAGCCGATATACGAGTTGAAGCTCTTTTGGATCAAGCAGCAGTTCTTCCCGCCTGGTCCCGCTCCGGCTGATGTCTATAGCCGGGTAGATCCTTCTGTCAACAAGACGCCTGTCAAGATGCAATTCCATATTACCGGTCGCTTTGAACTCTTCGAAGATCACCTCGTCCATTTTTGAGCCGGTGTCGATTAATGCAGTTGCGAAAATAGTCAGCGAACCGCCTTCTTCGATGTTCCTGGCAGCGCCGAAAAACCTCTTGGGCATCTGCATGGCGCCGGCGTCGACACCGCCTGTCAGGATTCTGCCCGAGTGCGGCATCTCGGTATTATATGCACGCGCAAGCCGCGTTATCGAGTCCAGCAGAATCACTACATCTTTGCCGTACTCGATAAGCCGCTTTGCTTTTTCGATTACGACTTCCGCAACCTGGCAATGACGTGAGGCCGGTTCGTCGAAAGTCGAGCTTATAACCTCAACATCATCAGCGGTTTTCCTCTCCATTTCGGTAACTTCTTCCGGCCGTTCGTCGATCAGCAGCACTATCAATTTCACCTCAGGATGATTTGTGCTCAGGGCGTTCGCAATTTTTTGCAGCAGGATTGTCTTGCCGGTTCGCGGCGGAGCAACTATCAGGCCACGCTGGCCTTTGCCCACCGGTGTGACCAAGTCGATAATCCGCATATTCAGTTCTTCCGCTGACGTTTCGAGTATAAAACGGCCCTCAGGATGCAACGGTGTCAAGTCGCTGAAGACAATCTTTTCAGCAAGATTGTCAGGGTCTTCGAAGTTGATCGCTTCGACGCGCAGAAGGGCAAAATACTTCTCCGAATCTTTCGGGGGCCTGATTTGACCTTGTACAATATTTCCGGTCCGCAGGCCGAAGCGTCTGATTTGAGACGGAGATACATAAATGTCATCCGACGATGACAAATAGTTATAATCCTGATTTCGCAGAAATCCGTAACCATCCGGCAGCACTTCCAGCACGCCTTCGCCGTACATTAGACCGCTCTGGTTAATACGCTCCTTGAGAATCCTGAAAACCAAATCCTGCTTTTTCAGCGCGCTATATTCCTTGATACCTTCATTCTTGGCAAGATCATGCAGTTCTGAGACGGTGAGTTTCTGCAAATCCGTCAAATACAAGCTGCCTTTTTTAATCCGTTCGTACTTGGCATGAGTGGATTCTTCTTCAGCTTTCTTAGCTCTCAGAGCTTCTTCCTCGGCACTTAAACCGGTGTCCTCTTCAGCCGTAGCCGTTGCTGTAGCCGTAGCCACTTCATTCTCAGGCAGTGTCTGCTCTTCCGGTTCGATGACAGTTTGTTTTTCTGCAACTGCCTTTTTCTTCGTGCGCTTGCGTTTTTTGGTTGTGCTTTTTACAGCCTTAGCCATCATGACTCCTTTTCCATTCGTAAAACTTTTCTGTTACTCCTGTGAACCTCGTTCCACTAAAAGCAAGTGTTAGAGGCATTATTCCACAGAATAACCTTCCCGAAGGAATTCAATAAGATTTGAACATTGAATAGTAGAAATAAAACCTATATTTTAAAAACGGGCAATAGTAAATTCGAGTGAACTGTTAAAACCCCGCTTACCCATTATTCATAATATCAGAGAAAATATCAGCGACCTGTCTGACCAATGCCGAGAAGTCAGAATTGTTTTCTATCATATTATCGGCGAGGCTTACCTTATTGTCCAGAGAAATCTGAAAATTTTCTCTAATTTTAATCTGATTTTTGTCAAAATCCTTTTTTTTTGCTCTTTCTGCCCTTATTTTTTGCTCGCAATCGACAAAAATAAGTCTGTCGCATTGCTTTGCCCAGCCAACTTCCACCAATAATGGCATATCCAGCACGATTGCCTTGACTTGATTTTGTCGATTATATTGCTCTATAAGCTCTTGGGTACGCGCAAGCACAAGTGGATGAATTATCCTGTTCAAAGATGCAAGTTTATCGCCATCAGCAAATACTACGCCGGCAAGTTTCTTACGTTCGATCCTTCCAGAAGAATCTAAAACAGCTTCGCCAAAAAGCCCGACTATTTCTTCTTTAACAGTATTCCTGTCGAGCAACTCTTGGGCGATCTTGTCGGCATCAATTACCTTGCATCCCAATTTGGCAAATTCAGCCGCAACAGCACTCTTGCCGGAGCCGATTCCACCCAAAATACCGATTATTGGTTTTTCTCCGATATTACCCACAATTCAGCAGCTTAACGGCTCTGTCAGCCATAGTCAAGCGATTTTGCCATTTCGACCGGGCTTATGTCAATACTTTGGATTGTGATCTTCAAGCCAATGGGCCATCAAGATCATAAGATCATCGAAGTCAACTTTGCAGTCACCGTTTATATCGCCTGCGATGATGGTTTTGCAGACCGGCTTGTCGAAGTATGATTTACTTGCCTCGTCAGTGCCGCCGTAAGCGCCTATATTAATAATGCCGCCGTTCGGGAACGGCTCGTGGCCGATGGGACTATTCGGATCGCCGGCATCGATACAGGGGCTTGTTACATCATCGACCAACCAGCTTTGGCTATTCGGATCCCATCTGCCTGCCTGAGATTTCAGATGGTAATCGCCATCAATCCAGACGGCGTTGGAATCATTAGGCTCTACAACTACATTCGGATCATCTGCAACGGCCCAATAGCCAGGATCAGTGAATAGTGGATCTTCATTGATATTGCCCATGCCCCAAATCACAGCATTGCATGGATCATGAATTGAAGCTGCGCCTCCAAATAAATTCGTATAGTTGATTGTAATTTCTGAGCTATCAGGATTATATATTTCATTGCCGTCATCCCAGAGGATGCAGTTTGTCAGTTTAATATTATTTATTCTATGAAGCGAATCACTGCTCAAAGCCTTCCCATTTTTCCCAAAATTTGCATTAAATGAACAATTTACAATTATTGAATTGCAGTCTTCATCGAAAGAAATGCCTCCACCATTGGACTCTGAAAAATTGTCACTGAATATACAGTTGATAATCACGGGATTACAATTTCGTTCTAATCCCCAAAACAATTCATTAGAATTACCCATTCCACCACCACGAATTCTTGCATAATTTCCTTCAAAAAGGCAGTGACTAAAAACTGGATTGCTACTTGCATTATATACTCCACCGCCACCACCCCAAGCGTAGTTTCTTATAAATTTACAATTTGTTACAATCGGGCTACTATTTTTTTTGGTAAGCATTCCGCCACCACATGCTAAAGCCGCATTACCGATAAGGGTACAGTTACTTATTGTAGGACTGCTACCACGATCAATTCTAATACCACCCCCGCCAACTATTAACTCAAACGGCACTGCTGTGTTACGGCCACCTGTAATTACGAAACCATCAAGAACTGCGGTTTGATTGATTGAGTATCCACTGTAGATTATTGGGCCGTTGTCCGAACGAGTTGGTTCGTTAAGCAAATCGCTGAGATTATTTACATCAATATCATTGCTGGCCAAATCTCCGCTAAGGATCGTTTCATATAGTTGGATATTTCTTTCATTCGGATCATGCTCATTGACTCCAGCATAGCCACCGACTAAAGTAACCTCGTTTATAAAAAAGAATATAACTTGACTAATATTGACACCCTGATTGGGCTTGTAGATACCCTGAGCGACACGGATTTCAACAGGCTTTTCTGCGGAGTTTGCATCGGCCAATGCATCCTGCAGATAGATATGAGCATTTTCCCACGATGAGCCGTTATTTAAACCAATAGCATCGTCATCGACATAAATAATCCGGCCGGCAAAAGATGCGCAACCCATTGCCAGTAGAATCGAAGTTTTCGCCAGACAGGCTTTTAGATTTGTATTCTTACTCATTTTTCCACCCTTTCAGATTGATCCTAAATGTACAAGCCTGGACTGATTTCTAATTCTTAAAGGCAGGGCGGTATGAATGTGATATAGGTACGAATTATGACGGCAAAAAAGTATTATTACAATCTTAGCCTGCCTTCACGTCTCACTAATCCCATTGTAGCACGAAAGATATTAATTTTGCAAGGACTTTTTGCAAAATTCTGTAAAAAGAGTACGGCCATATTTCTCTGCAAGACCACACTCCCATATTGATTATGCTGCCGTTTGGCACCGGCTCATTCGCCGGATTCAGTGTGGCAGCACGATAAATACCGTATCACTCTGAGGCGTTATAATATTTACAACAGGTGTTTTTACGTATTTGAGCCAATCTTCCGTCAGCAGGGCAAGGTCTGCCGTATTTACTATACCATTTCGATCCAGGTCGCCGGGCTGCCGGCTTTCGGTTTTCATCCAGGATTGAACCTGAAAGGCATAGTCCTTCGAGTTGACAATTCCATCATTATTTATATCCGCCAGCAAACTCCAGCCATGGGGAGGTATACTGGCCTCGGCTGTGCCGCCGTAGCAGCCCATATTGATACGCAGGTTGCTTGCCCACAAATGAGATGGGCCTTCCGGCATATTCAACAATTCGCCATCCAATGGCGAGCCCGGATTACCAGCGTCGATACACGGACTGGTTATTTCATCGTAGTGCCAGCGCCGGCGCTCGATGTCCCACCGCCAGCCTGCACTCTTCAAATGGTAGTCGCCTGCTTCCGGATCGACAAAGAGCGGGTCGGCACCGATGTTTCCAATTCCCCCAAGTGTCCCGGTCCAACCCTGGATACAGCAATAATTTACGACCGATATCCTGCTGCCGCGCGCATCGTTAATCTGTGCCGATTCCCCCATATCGCTGCTGTCACTGTTGCCCCAGAGAATGGAATTGGCCAATTCGGTGCTGCCGCCCCATCCGTTCCATATTCCGCCGCCCATCTCCGCCGAATTGCCGTGTAATGTGCAGTTAATCAGAGTGGGTATAGACTCGCTGTTTTTGACGGCACCGCCGTATTCAGCCATGTTTTCACTGAATGTGCAGTTTTTCAGGCTCGGTTTGCTGTCGTAGCAATTATACATACCGCCGCCATGCCGGGCAGTGTTTGCAGTGAAAGTGCACTGAGTTAAAACCGGGTTGCTATTCTCGGAGTTATAAATACCGCCCCCGCTGTGGTTGGCAAAGTTCCCGCTGAAAGTGCAATTGGTCAGTACCGGGTTGCTGTTAACCAGATTACATATTCCGCCGCCGCTGCCGAGCGCCGAAAGGCTGGATTCGGCCGAGTTTTCGCTGAACGTGCAGTTTGTCAGTATCGGTGAGCTGTTATATGAGTTACAAATGCCGCCGCCATACTCTCCGGCAGTGTTTCCCGTGATGATACAATTGATTATTGATGGGCTGCTTGCCGTACATTTGATACCGCCACCGAACCCGCCGGCGGTTCCGTTGATAATTTTAACGCCGTCAAGGACGGAGTTCTCATCTTCGCCGTTGTGGAAATCGAAGCCGCGGCCCTTGAACTTACAATCGATAATACAATTTTGCGGGCCGTTTTCGCTTTTTACTACGATAGCTTTTCCTTTGAAGTCGATATCGAAGTTTCCTTGCCCGGAGTATTGCCCGTCGGCAATCCATATAGTGTCACCATCCGAGGCATCGTCTATCGCAGCCTGAATTGCAGGATAGACGCCCGGTACACGATAACCGCGAAAATCCGCCGATGTTGTAAACGAATAACACAGGCCGTTATTGTCCGCCGTGACCTTGTTGCCCACGACATCGACCATGTCTATAACGAAATAGTAATCCGTATTTAAAGAAAGAGGCTGGAGCCTGATAGTATGATGATCGGCAATCATAACATTTTCCTGAGCAAAAGTATACGGCCCGCCGCACGTCAGAGAGCAACGAACCTGTGCCTTCGTCGGTTCGTTGGTCGCAAATATAATGCTTGCCACATGCCCCTGTGTCACAACCCGGACATTCAAAAGCGCCGGTGTTTCAGAATCTGTTAAAGCAGTGTCCATTGTCGCGGCCGGAGTGCCGGTGCCGTCATTGGCATCGAAATATATCGCCGTAATAACCTCATCAGAGGAAACCTGGACAGTTCCATCTTCTCTGCCAGGTTCGCCAGAGCCGGTTGAAATGCTGCCGGTGAAAACGCCGAAGACGGAATTTTTTTCGGTAAGAACAACCTTTTCCAAATCACCCCTGCCAGTCATTAAGGTCGCTTCCTGCATGCCTTTGCCCCTGAGGTCCCAATCCGCCAGAAGCATACTCACAACGCCGGGACTGGCATAATAGTCGCTATCGAAACTGATATACCCTCGCGAGGGAATGACGGCATGCATTGCTCCCGAAAGGTTTACCCTGCCATTCGAAAGGCATATTCCGGGCGAAATCGGATCCGCCGTTCTCGTCAGTACGTCATAAACCTGGTCAAACGTCATTAACGGATTGGCTGATAGTAAAAGAGCACAAGCACCTGCGACATGGGGACAGGCCGTAGACGTTCCCGATAAGATAGCAGTGAATCCGTTGTTGGATGCGCCAATTGAAGTTCCTTCTGCGCTTAGTGACAAAACATCCACGCCTGGTGCGGCTATATCCACACAGTTTCCATAATTGGAATACGGCCATTTTTGGTCGTCCGAATCTGTTGCCGCAACGGAAATCACGTTTTTGTAGCAAGCCGGGTACTGGGGCAAATTCGAATTATCATTGCCGGCTGACGCGACTATTATTACGCCCTGGCTGTAAGCGTAATCAACGGCATCTTTCAGTAGCAGGGACTCA
This sequence comes from uncultured Pirellulales bacterium, assembly GCA_964439135.1. Taxonomy (GTDB): domain Bacteria; phylum Planctomycetota; class Phycisphaerae; order Sedimentisphaerales; family Anaerobacaceae; genus JAFGPJ01. Next base: position 6,550 of record CAYTNN010000083.1, on the reverse strand, counting down.
TTGGGCGTACTCCAGCTATTGGAAATAACGTCGGCGCCGTTTTCCACGGCGTAATAAACAGCAAGTACGGCATCGGCTGTGCTTCCATCTCCGAACAAGCCCATAAATTTAAGGGCCATTATCCGTGTATTCCAGCAAATCCCCGTGATATCGAAATCGTTATTACCCCTGGCGGCGATTATGCCGGAACAATAAGTGCCGTGACCATAGTCATCCATAGGATCGCCGGTGTTATAAATGAAGTTATAGCCATGTATATCGTCAACGTAGCCATTTTCGTCGTCATCTGTCCCTTCGGTCCCGTTAAGTTCGGCTTCATTGACCCACATGTTATCCCGTAAATCCCTGTGGTTATAGTCCACACCCGTATCCAATACGGCAACTACCGTCTGCAAGCTTCCGGTGTAAATACTCCACGCTTCCTGTGCAGCTATCTTACCCAGAGACCATTGGTCGGAATGCAGAGGATCATTCGGTATCGAGTTTGCAGAAACAATGTAGTTCAATTCCGCATATTCAACATCAGGATTGCTTCGATACTCGGCAAGAGCTTCTTCAAGTGATTGCTGGGATTCGCAGTCAAGCTGAATCATGTATATACTGCCGAGGTCGGGGACCTTTGTGGTTTTCGGAGCTCGCTTGAGTCTTTCGAGGATGCGTTTTTGTTTTTGTGCCGGGGATTTGCCGATTTCTTGCCTGAGTGAATTGAACTGCGGTTGTCTTTTCCGAAAGTTCTTTAAAAGAGGTTTGATCCGGTTCACCCTGTATTTCACATTCAACTGACCCGGATGGGATGACAAGGGCGAGAAGTTCGGGATATCTGCCGAGTTTTGTAGCTGTAGCTGTTTTTCGATTGTATCGGCGGCCGGCCTGCGAAATTTTACAATTATCTCATTCGGAACGCAGCGGCAGGGCTCTGCGCCAATTACCGCCGGTGTTAACACCGCTGAAAATATGAGCAGGGCAAGACTTGAAAGTACCGTCTTTTTCATTTACCTGCTCTCCATGATTTATCATGCATATATTAGTAACAGCCGCTTGAGAACGTCCGGGCTGCGATGCTATGAAGCTAATATAATTATAGCACGAGAGCAGTTGATTTTGCAAGGACTTTATTCAAATCCCGGCAAGCACAAGGAGTGTATATTCAGTATCTGCAAATCCGGCACGCATCGGCGTAACGCGAGAGGCTGGGTATAACTCACGAGAGACTGACTTTCTCCGGAATCTTTTGTATGCTGCTCAGCAGGTAGTCTTTCACCACCACGTCCCAGCTCATATTTTTTGCAAGTTCGTAGCCGGTTTTAAGCATGCTTTCAATCTCGGACTCGTCTTTTGGTAATCGTGAGCATATCTGCATTGCGACCTTTTCGCTCTGGCTTGCCTCTATTCGGTTCCGTACCGACCGGTCGATCTGAAACAAATCTTCAATGTCGGCATAGCTCCGGATTTCCAGGTCGGTATAGTCGGCGACAATTACATTCTTGACATTTTCCGGGCCGGTTACGTCTCGCAGGAAACCTAAACATCCGCAGACACTGCTGAATACGCATATACCGCCGAAAGTCAGCGGCTCAAGCTGGGCGATTCCGAACGGCTCATAAATGCTCTGGCCAAATTCGACATCGGTTCCCTTGCGGATGTCCATAAATTCCATATCAAGAGGCATCTTTTGGCCGCATTTTTGGGGATCAAAGCCAAACTGGTTGATGAACACTATTTTCAAATTCCTGCTTCTGGCGTTGAATTGCTGCACTGCCGTATAGTAATTTGCTTCCCCGCCGGACAAGTCCGGCCAGCTTTCACGATGAGCCACGGGCCAATTATATGTAGACTCCATATCGTGAATGTCCCGGCTTCGACGCTGTGATACTTCCGTCGAAAGAACAAACAGCACTCCTGTCTTGCCCTGCGTCCTGAACTCCCGCTCGATGTGTTCAAGAACGCGCAAATCACGCCACATTCCTTTGCTCCGAACGAGCCTTGTTACGTGCGTGAAAACATAATCAGGCTTATAACCTAACAGGTTTTCACAATATCGCTGGAGTTTGTCTCTCGATGCGAGCTTCTCGGCAAGACTGATTTGGTATGCAGGAATGCCGTTATATACTATATCGATATCGGCGGTTTCGAATTCCGGCGCCAGGAAACGCAATTCATCGACGACATAATCGCCGACCGCGCATATACGGTCACAGTATTTTGATGCCTCCACGAGAGAGTGCTTGAAATAGGTACTCTGGTCACCGAACACTTCGTTGACGTAAAGTCCGTCGCTGTGAGCCTGTTTCATGACATTGTAAAACATCGTATCGTGCCCGGGATGCTCTTCTACAATGCGTCGCATAGGGGCCACTTCATGAGCGTAAAAAACTGTTTTAAAGTTACACGCAGGCTCAAGAATGGCTGCCAATGCGGTCGGCATTCCCATAAACTCGTGCGAAATAACTATGGTCGAATCCTCGGCGGCGCCGATCGCTTTAAGCACGGCAATTGCCACGGGGGCCAATCTGACATATTGCTCGAACTCCCACAGGTTCTCGAATAAATTACTGCGGATGCCGAATTCCTCGAACAACCGCCTCTTGAATTCGTTGATCGGACCCTTATCGATATGTCTTACATCGACCAGCACGACTTCAGGCGAGCTTATTATACCGGTCTGCTTGTCAACAAAAGTACGTCTGCCGTAAACTATGCCCGCATTGTAGTAATTTTCGATCTTATGAAAGGCCGGAGCGTACCCCGTGTTTACAAATTCATCGATAGACGAGTAGAGCACTTCACTATTCTCGCCGAGTCGTTCCGATGCCGAGCCTTCCGTGGTGAACAGCGGGCCGATGAGTATTGAGCGTTCTACTGCTTCAAGATAGGGTTTGCTGGTGAAGAATCCATCCAGAACGGCACCGATACCGCCGACCTTCCCCACCGTTTCGTGGGTGACGTGAACTGCTGTTGTCTCTCTGGTCATAGTAAATTTCCCTCCAAGTTTAAGTCTGAGGTATAATCAGGTTGTTCTTATTATATCTACGTAAAATATAAGAAGTGGGATCGTTACAAACAAATAAAAGGGGCCCTGTGACGTACCGTTTTATTTGGACCGAAAAAACGGAGTGAAATGTGTAAAGATAACGTGTATTTTAGGACGCTTTTTGCCGGCTTTGGAAATTTTTATTTGGGCCCGCCTATTATCTCTCGCAAGGTTCTTATCGTACCTGCAAGAACCTGTGGAGGAATATCAGCCAATTTCGGGTCGGGGATTTCGCTAAGCGCTATTCGGTCAATAATCTCAACTGCCCGTTTACTGAAAGGGGCAATCAAAGCGGCCGTTCTATCAGCTTCGTCCAATTCACCGTACACCATTTGCCGGAGATACATGATTATGTTTTGTGTCAACTCCCTGTCGCCCATCTGATATACCGCCCCGGCAAGTGGAGCGGGCCCGTCCAGAATCTCTCTTTCTTTCAGAATGTCTTGTGTAAGCCTGTGTGTTTCAGCCATTAGCTGGTGCTCTCTTTCCACATCGGTCTCATCTATTGGCGCCAGCTTCAGCTCTTCGCCGGTGTCCATGCTGGGGACATATAGTTTATTGTGACATGCCGGGCACTTGCCCCATTTGCCTCCGGCGGTGTCCGCCGCTTCTATCTTTTTCCCACAATACTCGCAATGAAATACGATCGCCATTTTGACACCTCTGATGAAAACTTTTCTATTTCTCCGCTCTATATTCCGCGGCCACCTCGGTGGTTATTCCGCCGCGAGGTGTAAATCGAGAGATAACTTTCATCCAGCGTGGTTTGCATAAACCAGTCAAATCATCCAGTATATCATTCGTTAGAGTCTCGTAAAAAATCCCCTTGTTGCGGTAACTTTGCATGTAGAATTTCAGGCTCTTGAGTTCTATGCATAATTTATCGGGACAGTATTCGATGACAATCTCGCCGAAATCAGGCTGGCCCGTTCGAGGACAAACGCTCGTAAACTCGGGACATCTGATCGTTATGCGATAATCCCGCCCAGGACTGGGATTATCGAACATTTCTATTTCTACCTGCTCGCCCATTATTCTTTTTTACCGCCTTCATAAAACTTCACACAATATTATAATCGAGAGATTGCTCTGGGACAAGCAATAATTGGTATAAGAAATAATGAAAATCTCCCCCGGCACAAATATTGCGAAAACCGGCCAAAATTGTTGCATGTAGCCGGAAGCTCAGGTATATTTGACTTTCCGAAGGCACCAGGATTTAGCATGACGCTGTTGATATCAATAAATCCCGTTACGAATCGTTAAATATTTGAAAGGAATCAGGAAATGACAAGAAGATTAGTTGTTGCAGGTTTAATGGTTGGGGCAGTCCTTTTCGCTCTGGCGGGTTGCGATACGCAGAACGAAGTCCAGGAGAACGAAGGCTTTATAGAGACCCAGGTGACCCAGGAGACCCCGGAAGTCAGCAAGGCAGAAGAGGTCGAAGCGGCAGAAGAAGTCGAAGCGGTTAAAGCGGCTGAAGAAGTCAAAGAGGTTAAAAAGGTCGAAAGTACCAAATTGACGCTTCGGATTAATTGCGGAGCCGCCGAACCTTACACCGACAAGGCCGGTAACACATGGCTTGCCGACCAAGGCATGGAACCCGACGGTAAATGGGGTGCCGTCGATGGCCTGACCGTTGACCGCGGCGATTTGGGTATTACAGGTACCGATGCACCAAAGATTTACGAGACCGAACGCTATAGCATGGAGGGATATAAATTCACCGTCCCCAACGGCAAATATACCGTCCGGCTACACTTTGCTGAAACGTATGACGGCATAACGGTAGAAGGCGAACGGGTTTTCTCTGTGACAATCAACGAACAGACCGTCCTGAAGGACATCGATCCCTTTAAGGACGCCGGCGGTTATCAGAAGCCAGCGGTTAAGACAATCGAAGACGTGACTGTAACTAATGGCCAACTGGCTATCGGATTTACCCTGAATATACAGAATCCAGAGATCAACGGTATCGAGATACTATCCGAGTAGTTAGTTCTTGTTGCGGAAACAGTATTTGTCATTCCCGCGAAAGCGGGAATCCAGCTTTTTCGCTCTGGACCCCTGCTTTCGCAGGGGTGACATCATCGGTTTTTGTTTTCCGCAACAGATACTATCTAACAGTTTGTCAAATTTGATTTGATAGCCTGGAAGGGTGGCAGTAGGGGCAACCCTATGTGGTTGCCCAAGGCAGGCACACGGGCCTGCCCCTACCGGGATGGCTAAGGAAAAGCCATCCCCATCCCAATAAACGACAATTGGGATGAGGCTGCCACCCAACCATCTGACGACAACTTACAGATTGGCGGGAGCCGACTTGTGACAGATAAAAAAGCTGTAATTTTGCTTAGCGGAGGCCTGGATTCAGCCACGACTTTGGCCATCGCGCGCAGCGACGGTTTCCAGTGCTGTGCCTTGACTTTTGCCTATGGCCAGCGGCATAAGCGGGAAATCGAGGCCGCGAAAAAGGTCGCCCAATCGCTCGGAGCGGCGGAACATCGTATTATCGAAATCGATCTGGCAGCGTTCGGCGGTTCGGCTCTGACCGACCAGGCCATTGAAGTGCCCAGGGACAGGGCCGGCCTGGAGACCTCGACCCAAATTCCAATAACTTACGTCCCGGCCCGCAATACGATATTCCTGAGCTACGCCCTGGCCTGGGCCGAGGTGCTCGGCGCGTTCGATATCTTTATAGGCGTCAATTCCACCGATTATAGCGGTTATCCCGACTGCCGGGCCGAGTTTATCGCCGCTTTCGAGAAGACAGCCAACCTCGCCACCGCAGCCGCCGTCGAAGGCAGAGGCCAATACCGCATCCAAACACCCATTATCGAAATGACAAAGTCCCAAATTATCACGACCGGCACGAAGCTCGGCGTCGATTATTCCATGACCCACAGTTGCTACGATCCGGACGAGCAGGGCAGAAGCTGCGGCCGATGCGATTCCTGCCGGTTGAGATTAAAAGGCTTCGCCGAGGCAGGGCTTGAAGATCCGATTGAATATATAACTTAACCTTGTCATTCCCGCGAGGGCGGGAATCCATAGTATTAAATGAAAAATGCGCATTAACGAGATTTTCTATTCCCTCCAGGGCGAGGGCTTCCTTGCCGGCGTACCGAGCGTGTTCGTCCGCCTGGCGGGCTGTCCCCTGCGCTGCCGATGGTGCGATACGAAATACGCATGGGACAAAGAAGCAGGGCGGCTGTACAGCACAGATGAGGTTGTCCATGCTGTTCAACAATGGCCCTGCCGGTTCGTGGTAATAACCGGCGGCGAGCCGATGGTCGATTCGGATTTACCGCAGTTGGTCCGGGAGCTGGAAGCCGCCGGCAAGCACATAACCATTGAAACAGCTGGCATAGCTTATATCCCTGATATGCCCTGCGACCTGATGAGTATCAGCCCGAAATTGAGCAATTCCGTGCCGGACGAGGCAAAATTGGCGGCGATTCACAAGAATTCGAAACTCGACCTGGCGGTTCTTGGTGCTTTGATTGACAATTACAACTATCA
>CAYTNN010000082.1:0-17568 GCA_964439135.1 uncultured Pirellulales bacterium | reverse complement strand
GTAAATTTTTCAGTTATAGCTTGACATAGACCGTCTCGACTCCGCTTCGCTGCGCCCGAAATTACACGAACAAGCGCATTGATTATGCACAATTGGTATTAGACTCTTAATAGACCGTTTTAGTAAAATTTCGTGCTATCCTGAACTATTTGAGCATTTCGGCGAGATCTTCATCCACGTTGCCGACCGGTTTGATATTGTAGTTCTCTACGAGGATGTTCAGCACGTTCGGACTGATAAACGCCGGCAGAGTCGGTCCGAGCCGTATGTTCTTGATTCCCAGATGCAGCAGCGTTAAGAGTATCGCCACGGCCTTCTGTTCGTACCACGAAACTACGAGAGAGAGTGGCAATTCGTTCACGCTGCAATCAAAGGCCTCAGCCAGCGCAACTGCGATTTTGATAATGGAATAGCAATCATTGCATTGACCGGTATCGACCAGGCGCGGAATTCCGTCGATATCGCCGTAATCGCGGTCGTTCAATCGGTACTTTCCACAGGCCGCTGTCAGGATCACGCAATCGTCCGGCACCTTCTCAGCCAGCTCGGAGAAGTAATTTCGCCCGGGCTTAGCGCCGTCGCAGCCGCCGATGAAGAAGAAATGACGAATCTTGCCGGCTTTTACTGCTTCGACTATTTTGTCCGCCAGGCCCAACACAGCGGTATAGTGGAATCCGGTGCTCAAGGTCCCCTGCTGATTCTCAGGAAGCAGCGGTCGTGAGAGGGCTTTCTTTATGACCTCGCTGAAATCTCGACCCTCGATGTGCCTGACTCCGGCAACGCCTGCGATTCCGCACGTGAACAATCGGTCTTTGTAGCTGTCCTTAGGAATCATTACGCAGTTGGTCGTTACCAGGATCGCTCCGCTGAACTGGTCGAACTCCTTTTTCTGGTTCTGCCAGGCCGTGCCATAGTTGCCCACGAGGTGCTTAAACTTTCTCAGTTCCGGGTAGCCGTGAGCGGGCAGCATCTCGCCGTGAGTGTAAACGTTGATTCCCTTGCCCTCGGTCTGCTTGAGCAGCTCATGAAGGTCGAGCAAATCGTGGCCGGTTACGACGATTCCGGGCCCCACCTTTGTGCCGCTCGGAACTTTTGCCGGCGTCGGATTGCCGAAAGTGGACGTGTTCGCCTTGTCGAGCATCTCCATTACGCGAAGATTCATCTCACCGGCCTTCAGCACCAGCCCGAGATGGCGGTTCAAATCGAAGTCCACGTTCGTTAATGTTGAGAACATCGCTTCGTGCATAAAAGCATCTACTTCTTCATCTTTTTGCCCCAGTTCTCTCGCATGATATGCATAAGCGGCGATTCCTTTGAGCCCGAACATAAGCGTATCCTGCAGGCTTTGAATATCCTCGTCTTTGCCGCAAACACCCACTTTCGTACACCCTGTCCCGCCCGCGGTTTGTTCACATTGATAACAAAACATAACTATCCTTTCAGTTTCAAATCAGTTAATATCCTGGCTTTTTTAAGAAATAGCCTCTCTCTTTATTTCAAACAGATTTTTTAGTCTATGCGCGAATCATTATCAGCAGCATTTTGAATTTTTCACCGGCGCTAACGGCGTGCGGTACGTTAGCCGGCATAATAATTAGCTGTCCTTGCGATAGTTCGTTGGTTTCGTCTGCTATTTTCACCTGAGCCTTGCCGTCGAGGACCTGAACGACCGCATCGTAAGGTGTCGTGTGCTCGCTCAGTTTCTGTCCCTGGTCAAAAGCGAACAGTGTTATTGTCCCCGCAGACTTGTCGAGCAGTGTCTTGCTGACAATCGAATCTTTCGAGTATTCTATCAACTCCACCAGATTTTGCCCTTTGCCCAGGCAATCGGGCAACACGCGGGCATTTTGCCGCCGGTCGGTCATTGCTTTCTCCTTTTAGTATGCCTGACATTTTTTTTCTTTGGCCCCTTATGCGTCAATTCATCGAGCGTAATTGCGGCCAGGCCGTTGTTTATATTCTTTTGTAGAATGGCAAGCTTGCCCCTGACAGCACAGGTTTTTTGTTGTGGACAGGTTTCTTCGCCAAGTAGACAGCGATTCATATTAATAGGACCCTGAATCACTTCTACTACATCGAGTAAACTGATCTTTGAAGGTTCTGTTGCCAATACGAAGCCGCCTTTGGGTCCCATACAGCTTTTGACGAGCTTTGCATTGTTGAGCTTTTGCATAAGCTTACATGCCAACTGATACGGAACATGCTCTTCGGCCGCCGCCGCCCTGGTCGATATTGGATCGTTTCCATATTGCTTTGCAAGATGTACGATCAAACGAACGGCATAATCTGTATTGCGTCTTACCACATCCATAATAGCCCTGCCTGTATTAATAAAGTTATCATTAGACACCAATTAAATAAGACTTATTTAGTTCAATACGACAAATATAGTCCTATTTGTTCGCTTTGTCAACACGGAAAATAAAATTTTTCAAAACATTTTTCCGCCGGTACGAGTTGAATAATCGCTGAATCTACTTCTGCCGGTCATATCGTTCATTATTCGACGATACGGAGGACCTCTGCGGTATCGATACGAATTCTCTTTTTAAGACCTTTCGTGGATGTGAATCGGTATTCGTTCCGCCCTTTAAGGATAACATCATTCTTGTCTGCTATGATTTCCATATCCTGCTTAGGTTCCCTTTCATGGATTACATTTGCCAGCAGGAAGGCTTTTTCGAGGCCGTCGCCAGTACGGTAGTTTGCCACTTCGTCGGGTTGTGCCAGTCGTGAGCTATCGTAAATCGAATCTTTCTGCATTTCTCCGAGCCATTGGTAAACTTGTTCGATCGTCATCGAGCCGGCCATTTGTATCGAGACCGGATTGCGTTCCAATGCAGCCTTGATAAAAGGAGCCCAGCGGCAGCTTTCCATGTCGCGATAAGCGTAAAAAGCGAGATCCGCCGTAGTATCACTCTGCCGCTTGTGTTGCAGGTAATCGATAATCTGCTCCCTGCTCTGCTCAGGGGATATTTCTATGGGATCGGGGGGCAGGAAATTTTTGTCATGACCCGGCAGCTTCGCCTGGGTGTGTAAAAAGTCAACCAGGTCGTCCATAAAGCTCTGAGCGTCCGGGATGACGGGCTTGACGAATTTCAGAAAGGCGGATTTGCCCTGATCGGTTCGAAGGTCGGGTTTCTGCTGTTGTATAAATTCGTCGAGTTCGTCGCAGCGAATTCTGCCGGGCAGTTGATATGGAACAAAATCTTCATCGGATACTTCGGCAATCAATTTATCGAACGTCTTGTCGGCCACCCTGAAATTGCTGCCGTGCTCGTAAAGGAAAAGTGTCTCAGCCTTGACAAATTGAGGCTGGCCGTGACATTCACGGCAGACCTGGAAGTATTTTTGATAGCTCTGGTTCGATCGCATAAAATTCGCAAAGACTTCGAGCGAAAGATCGGTCGACAAATAAGCATCCAGTTTCCCAGCGAACTCCTGATAGCGTTTTTTGTCGATCGTTGCGTCTTTATAGAGGCAATGTACGTAACCGCTGCTGTGAGCGACTATCGTAATATTTTCGTTGCGAAGCGCCCGCTGTGCCTTGTTTGAAATGGCGGTGCCGTTGAACCACATCGTTTTAGTGACGAGTCTTCTGTTATTGGTCAGAATTCCATCCTGTATGTCGATGAAATTTTGTGAGTGGAGCGGCGTCAGTATCATGTAGATGTCTTCGAGAGGGATTTCACAGACGACAAACGCCGCCGCAGCGTACAAAGCCGCGAGCGACACGCATTCGCCGGCCGCCGTCTTATAGCCTTCTTTAAGGCGAAATGCGTTCATCGCCTCAAGGGTTTCGGTCTTCCAGTATGGGATGATGTCGTTGTCGTATTTATCGAGCCCGAAGTGCCGGCGAATATCCACATCGAAATAATATTTGTCGCCCTGGTAGCCGAACAGGGCATTGCTTCCGGAAATATCGTCGGGCGAAATGAATTTCTCAAACCGTTTAATCTCAATGGCCTGATTTGTCAGGCCCCACGTTTCGAGATCCAGATTGAACTCGAACTCATCGATGATAAATTGCTTGAGCCGCATCAACTTTCGATACGTTGTTTTGCCTTCAAGTTTCTTGAAGCAGTCAAGCTCACGCCACTGCCAGATGATCGGGCTCATAATATTCGCCAGAAGCAAGCTGTACATCAATTCCGGAAATACGAAGATCTCCATATCCGACAGCGTTATCGCGGACGAATATTTTTCCAGTTCATTCGAATTCATTCTTCATTCACTCCGTTCATTAGACGCTCCCACATCAACCGCCAGGCTCTCCGGCAGGGTTTCAACAAATTCCCCGATCTGGTCCCTTATCTTTCGAAAAATCGCCATGACCTGCTCTGAGCTTCCCAGGGCCATCATGGGATCCTCGAACGGCCTGTGAATCACCCTGGTTTTGCCGCCGAATACGGGACATTTCTCACTTGCGTAATCGCATAAAGTTATAACATAATCGAAATCAATTGCCATATAATCATCGACATGCTTGGAAGTTTGTAATGAAATATCAACTCCCGCCTCGGCCATTACGGTTATCGCTCTGGTGCTTACTCCGGCCGGCATGACGCCCGCGGAGAAGGCCTCGATTATATCGGATTTCAGGTGTCTGGCCCAGCCTTCCGCCATCTGGCTGCGGCACGCATTGCCCGTACAAAGAAACAACACTTTGATCTTTTCTGTCGCACTACACATTAACGCTCCTTACCTTTTTCAACTTCATTTGTTTCCATGAGCTGCGACGGCAAAACTCAAAAAGCTCACAATCCCGACAAGCCGGCCGATTGTTGCCGTCACAGTTTTCCACGATGCCGATTCTGGACAGCGCGAAATCATATTTTACCGGGTCGTCCGGCTCTATCTCGGCAAAACTTTTTGTTATATCTATTGCGGTCGATAAAGAAACTGTTTTCTGGCTATATAAACCCAGGATTTTGCACAACCGGCTCATATGCACATCAACAGGAACAATTAGCTTGGCCTTATCAATCGACTTCCACAGCCCGGCATCTACATCATCGTCCCGCACCATCCATCGCAGAAAAAGATTGAGCCGTTTGCAAGCACTACCCCCGGCGGGACTTACTAACAGATATTTCAGCCCGCGGGTAGCCTGTCCCTTGCCTCCGGCGGCATGTATGTCCAAAAGGGAATTGCAGAATTCAGAGAGTGCAGGAATAATATTATTGTCACCGGGATTGTAGCCCAGGGCAAAATACTGCTCTATGCTTCCGCACCGGTTTATGATTGTCTTTAACAGCGTCAATAAATCAGATATATCGTCGCCGGTAGTGAAACGGTGCTTGAAATCCTTCAGCGTTTGTCTATTGTCCTCGTCGAAATTTATTACAAAATCGTATGGCCTGTCACCCATTCGCCCGAGCAGATTATTCAGGCTCTTTTCGATCTGCTGCACTCTGCCGTAGGCAAGAGCGGAAGCCAGAAACGCTGCAATTTCCATATCAACCGGATTGGAGTAGCGATACACGAATTGCAAAGGATCGGGGCTTATCAATTCACGACGATTATACTTTTCGTACAGTCTTTCCAGAACGTCTCTTATTTGAGCGATGCGTTTACTCACTGACTGCCGCCGCCTTAAATTCTTCGATGCTCATTTTTTCCATCATCGCTCCGAGCCTCTGATGTTTTTTGCCGTTCGATTTATAAAATTCAACGATTTTGTCAATTATATCAAGGGCCTGCTCGGTCGAAAGGTCCCTGGCCACTTCCTGTGCCAGCCTCGGGCGGGCGCCGCCGTTGCCTCCGGCCAGCACTCTCCAGCCCTTGAGCGTTCCCACCAGTCCAATATCCTTGATGCAGGTCTCGGCGCACTGATTCGGGCAGCCGCTGACGCCGATTTTTAGTTTTCCCGGCAGCTCTGTGCCGTGATATTTACTGTCCAGCTCCAGACCCACCGTCAGACTGTCCTGCTGGCCCCGCTTGCAAAACGTCGTGCCCGGGCAGGCTTTGACGCTTCTGACGCACAGCCCAACAGCGGCGCCGGGCGGCATTCCAAGCTCAGACCAGATGCTATCCACGTCCTGTTCCTGCACGCCTACGATAGCGATCCTGGCGGCACTTGTAATCTTAAGAGCCTGTGCCTTATACTTTTCAGCCACGTCCGCAAGTTTGCGAAGTGTTTCCGGCTTGATAACTCCGCACGGGACATGCGGGGCTACGGCATAGGTTTGTTTGTCTCGTTGAATAATGACTCCCTTATCGCCATCCTGCAGCATTTGAGTATCCTTTCCTAATATTTTTTTACATTGTTGATTAAAATTGTCCGGCTGTTTACACGAACATCAGCAGACTCACAGCCATAACCATCATTCCGGCGACTAATCCGTAAGCCGCCATATGATGTTCGCCGTATTCGCCGGCGGTCGGCAGCAGCTCATCGAGCGAGATAAAGACCATAATTCCCGCCACTGCTGCGAAGATAATGCCGAATACGATGTCGTTAATGAACGAAGAAAGAATCGCGTAGCCAACCAACGCCCCGACCGGTTCGGCTAATCCGGAAAGAAACGAATAGACAAAAGCCTTGTTTCTGCTGCCCGTAGCATAGAATATGGGGATTGAAACGGCAATGCCCTCGGGGACATTATGTATCGCTATAGCAACTGCAATCGCGATACCGAGTTTCGGATCTCTCAGGGCGCTGATAAAAGTCGCGAGACCTTCCGGGAAATTGTGGATGGCAATTGCCAGCGCCGTGAATAGGCCCATCCGGTAAAGCTTCTTGAATTTGGCCGCCTTTTCCGGGAGGTCCATTTCCTCGGCCCTGTGAACTTCGTGAGGATTTTCGAACGAAGGTACCAGCTTGTCGATAATGGCAATAATAGCAATTCCCGCGAAGAAGGCCAAAACGGTCGCCCAATACCCTCTGGCCGGGCCGAATTCAGCTATGAGAGAGTCTTTTGCCTTGGGAAATATCTCGACAAACGAGACATAAATCATTACCCCGGCGGAAAAGCCGAGAGCTACGGAAAGAAACTTTGTGTTCGTGCGCCTGGCAAAAAACGCCAAAACGCTGCCGAACCCGGTTGACAGGCCCGCAAATAACGTTAATCCGAATGCGAATAATACGTTTTGAATCTCCATGGTTTTTTACGAAGCCTTTGCCTGCACTTCTGACGATCCCGTAACAGCGATTGTGGGATTGCTTAACTGAATCACATATCGCCCAAGAACCTTTAAGAAAATCCAGGACTTCCAAATGCAACGTCTACAAGTGATTTTGAGCAGGCTAATGGCCTTACTTGTCCTTACTTAGCTCGTCTATCATCTCCTGTACTTCTTCGGAGCCTTCAGTGTAATACTTTTCCTCGTCCGGTGCCAGTTCGTGCAGCAGCCGTAAGAATTCTCCGGCGTGAACACGCTCTTCGTCGGCAATATCTTTTAGCACCTCCACGGCCAATTTGTTGTCAGTTGATTCTGCCAGTTGCATGTAGAGTTGAATCGCTTCATATTCGGCCGATACCATAAAGCGAATGGCACGAATTAATTCCGCATCTGTCAGCTTGCGATCTTCTGCAAGTCCACTAAATGGATTTCCAAATTCAGGCATTTTTATCTCCTTAAAACTGCGATACCATAATTCAAGTTACACACATCTTCTCTGCACAAATAAGACGATATATAGTTTGTCAATTCTCACGAATTCTACTTTTTATTTGTTGCTTTCCTCAAGCAGTTTCTTCCATTTGCTGATATGACCATCTTCATCAGCCTGGTCCTTTTCAATTATCTTACGAGTAACTTTATCCCAATCGATAGTATCAAGAAGTTCGGCATAATGCTGGACAGCTTTTGATTCGACCCATATTCCTGTTTTGAGAATTGTCTTTCTGCCTAACAGCCGGGAACCGAAACCGAACACGAAACCGACAATCCAGAACGCCCCCCTGGTTAGTCTGGGTTTAAAGCCGAATTCATAAAGCTTGACCTGGAAATCCTGGTAATGAGTCATCTCGTTACACATCGCTGTTATCAACTGGCGATTGAACTGGCAATTTTCGCTCGTGATTTGAAACCTGTAGATAGTTATGGCCATAAGCTCCAGCGTATGCAGCGTGAGCAGTCCTTTTTTGATGGCCTTAAGTCTTGCCGGCACCATGTCCCGGCCTCTTATTTCGAAATCCTCGCTATTCATCTGAGGCCTGACGATTGAAATGTCATAGGATGTTCGGCCTTTTGTGTTTTGGTCGGACATTTTGAGTTGCTCCTGATTTCATTGATAAGTATCATACATCGACTTGGCGAGAAGTCTTCGCCACTGCCGGCCGTCGTTTTCAATCAGAGCGTCGGCTTGAGCGAAACTTTCACTGCCGGCGTGATAAATATAAGGCGCCGACTCATCCTGTTCGCAGGCCTCCAGCAGCGGCGTCAATAGCTGCCAGGAGATTTCGATATCATCCTGTCGCGTAAAAAGCGTCTGGTCCCCAACCATACAATCGAGAAGCAATCTCTGGTACGCCTCGGGCAGGTCAACTAAAAAGACGCTTTTGTAGCTGAAGTTCATATTGAGGGTGCTCATACAAATTTTCGAGCCGGGCCGTTTGGCCTGAAACCTCAGCGATATTCCTTCTTCCGGCTGGATTTTAAGCACGAGAACATTTGAAGGCAACTCATCAATACCGATCGAAGAAAACATCGAATAAGGCACCTTTTTGAAGGTAATCGCGATCTCCGTATCTTTTATCGCCAGTCTCTTGCCGGTTCGAAGATAAAAAGGAACCCCCTGCCATCTCCAGTTGTCGATGAACAGTTTAGCAGCGATAAATGTTTCCGTTTTCGAATCCGGGCTGACTCCTTCTTCGTCCAGATAGCCTTTGACTTCTTTGCCAAGGATTGAGCCTGGGCCATATTGTCCTCGCACCCAAAATTCGTCCAATCTCTTAACATCGAACGGCCGGATCGATCGCAGCAGTCTGACTTTCTCGTCACGAACACGGTCCGCCTCGAAGGATATGGGCGGTCCCATCGCTACTAAAGTAACCATCTGAAGCATATGGTTCTGGAATATGTCACGAATAGCGCCGGACGTGTCGTAATATCCCGCCCTGTGCTGCACTCCGTCAGTTTCGGCAATTGTGATTTGGACGTTATCGATGTAGTTTCGATTCCAGACCGGCTCGAAGATGGCATTGGCGAACCGCAGCATCAGGATATTCTGTACGGTTTCCTTGCCCAGATAATGGTCAATTCGATATATCTGAGACTCCTTGAAGCAGCGACTTATACGATTATTTAAGTCCACTGCGCTGCCGAGGTCCCTGCCAAAAGGTTTTTCGACGACCAGTTTAACCTGTCCCTCCGTGCCGGGCGCTGTTGTGCAGGCAAGCCCTGCAGAGCCGAGATGCTCGACAATCGTGGTGTACAGGAAAGGAGGAACTGCCAGGTAAAGCACGAGATTTCCATCGGCATCGTGTTTTTTGTTTAACTCTGTGACTCTCGAAGCGATACGTTCGTACAAGCTCGCATCGTCATAGTCACCGTCTATGTAATACATCCTGCTCACGAAATCATCTAATTGTTTCGAGGATAAAAAGTCGGAACTGTCCCGTATAGACTTCTCGGTTTTGCTGCGAAAATCTTCGTCCGAGAATTTTTTCCGGCCGCAGCCCAACAGATAAAATCTGTCGCTCAGCAGGTTCTCGGTGAAAAGCTTGAACATGCCGACCAGCAGTTTTCTGTGAGTAAGGTCACCGGATGCTCCGAAGACAACGAACGCGCTGGGGCCGGCCGCGGTTTGTGCGCAAAAACCATCTCCGTTTTGTACCGAAGGTTTGATTTCCTTCATAAGAATCGCCTTAATATTATACGGTGTCAAGCTGCGGACACCGCCGGTATGCAGCAGCGGTTAATCTTCGATCGGCTCGAATTCGTCTTTACCCACGCCGCAATCCGGACAAACCCAGTCATCCGGCAAATCCTTAAAAGCCGTACCTGGTTTAATGTCATTGTCAGGATCGCCGACCGCCGGATCGTAAATGTAGCCGCACATAAGACACTTGTACTTTTTCATGTTGTTAGCTCCTTGTTTTAATGTTTCTGTTGATTTTTTCTTTGCTATATAAGTCGCCGCAGTCCTCGGCGTTTTGCCGCCTTTTACATCCCGGTAATACGTATAGGTCATCGGTATTTTTTGCTCGTCGATCGTTTCACACGCAATGATCGTGGCGATAAAGAGCGTATGTGTTTTGACGTTAATCGCCTCGACCACTTCGGCTTCGATAAAACTCGCCGCGTTATCCAGCACAATCGGTATGCCGGTCAGGCCTGTTTTGTATTTTACCTGCTCGAATTTGTCCGTATCTCTGCCCGACTTGAAGCCCCATTTGCCGATGAACTCCAATGGCGTGCGTTCAGCCAAAACGGACACTGTGAAAGCCCTGCTGTCTGTAATGTACTCATGGGTCAGGCATTCGTTATTGACGCTTACCGCGACCATCGGCGGCTCAGGCACAATCTGAAATACGGTATTGACAATGCACCCGTCGAATTTGCCGCCCTTCTTCGAGCAGATAATGCACATTGGATAGTTTAATTTATACAGAGATTCCAGATCTAACATCTATGTTGTCCTGAATCGGTTGGGCTATTCATTTTCTTTCAATGATTGGTCGAGGATCACAATGTGCCTCATTTCTTCTTTGATTATGTCATCGATTTTGTCCTTGTCGGTGCCGGCGGGAACGAACTCCTTCAATCCGTGATAGAAAACGATTGAGTCCTTCTCCTTCTCCACGGCCCTTCGGATAATATCTATTTTTTCCTGCCTGCCGCGCAGCTCCTTGGCGGGATCCGATCTCATTCCGAAGACGGCCAGGCCCGCCATCACTCTCGGATCGGGCAGTAAATCGTCAGCTTCCGAAGGTTTTCCCTGCCGGCTCTGTTCCGAAAGCTGCTGCTTCATCAGGGCAAAAGTCTGTTCGTGCTCCTTTTCCCATTCCGCCAGCCTGAGAAACATTTGGCAGGTGTCGGGATCGTCAAAAAGTTCCGCCGCCCTGATGTAAAAGTTTGTGCCGTTTCGTTCGATCTGCTCGGCAATTTCAAATACTTCAAAAGCGTTAAATGTAACGGTCATTATGCTGCCTTCCCGGGCTGTTGCGCTTTCGCTACGTTAAATCCTGCAGTTTCTCATTCAATATAACGATATGGCCCATTTCTTCCTTGATGATGTCATCAATCTTATCTTTACCGGCTTTGCGGGAGACAGCCTCTTTCAGGCCGACATAAAAAGCGATCGAGTCCCTTTCAGCACCAATTGCCATTTTCAAAACGTCTTCGGGCGTATTCCTGGTGGCTAACTGCCCGACGGGATCGGCCTTGACATCAAAAACATTACCGTCGGCCATAACGCGCAGATACATCTGTGCCTGTCCATCGGGATCGAAAACCGGTTCTTCAACTTCTGCTGCGGAAAGTTCCGCCCGCATATTAGCAAAAGTCTTAAGGTGCTCATCTTCCATCGCGGCAAGGCCGAGAAAGATATCGCTCACCACCGGGAACTTCTCTGCTGCGGCACGATAAAATTTGCCTCCATTTCTTTCTATCTGTTCGGCCATCTCAAAAACTTCATCAGCGTTAAAAGGCATAACCATTATTCTTTTCCTTTCAGTATGTCTATGCAATCTTCAAATACGTTTTATATACATAATCGATGCTCAGGCATCTTGGGCCGTAGCTTTTGCCCTGTCTTCCGGGGACATTGCAGCCAGCTTCTCAACTTTCTTGATGTTCAGGCCCAGCTCTTTTGCCACACGCGAGCCGTAGTCCGGGTCAGCTTTATAGAACAGTGCAGTCTGCCGCAACTGGATTCGCTTCTGGGCACCTTTCAGATGGCCGACAATGTTGCCTATAAGGTGGTCACGATCCTTGTCCTTCATAACGTCACGGTAAAGGTTGCCGGCTTGCACGAAATCGTCGTTGGGGTGCGAATAAGCCTGTCGGGCCGCCTGGCCGGATACATCGAAGGGCGGCTCAAGCGAATCAGGATCCGGTGCCGGACCTCCGGCGCTGTTGGGCCAGTAATTCGGGCCGGAACCGCCGTTGTCGTCAACACGCATAAATCCATCTCGCTGGTAGCTTTTCTCCGGGGCGGCTTTGGGCGAATTTACCGGTATCAGGTGATAGTTGGGCCCCAAACGATGGATGTGCGCATCGTGATACGAGAAGATTCGGGCCTGCAACATCTTGTCCGGCGATGCGGCGATTCCCGGTATGAGATTGCCGGGGCCAAAGGCGGCTTGCTCTACCTCGGCAAAGTAATTCTTCGGGACGCGGTTCAGGACAAGGCGGCCGACCTCGATCGGCGGAAAATCGCTGTGAGGCCAGACCTTCGTTATATCGAAGATATCGAATCGATAATCATTTGCCTGCTCGGGCGTCATAATCTGCATCTGCAGCGTCCAGCTCGGATATTCGCCCCGCTCGATAGCTTCATATAAATCTTTTGTGGCGTGATCGGGACTCTCACCCGCTAAACGGGTTGCTTCCTCTCTCGTAAGATTCTTTATCCCCTGGTCGGTCTTGAAATGATATTGCACCCAGAAATACTCGCCCTTTTTATTGTACCATTTGTAAGTGTGACTGCTGTAGCCGTTCATGTTGCGAAAAGTGGCCGGCGTGCCCCGGTCGGAGAACAGAACAGTAACCTGGTGGATTGATTCGGGAGTCAGCGAAAGAAAATCCCAGAACATATCGGGATCGGGGCAGTTAGTAGCCGGATGCCGTTTCTGGGTGTGGATGAAATCAGCAAACTTGAGAGGGTCCCGTATAAAGAATACCGGCGTATTGTTGCCCACGAAATCGTAGTTTCCATCCTTCGTGTAGAACTTGACTGCGAATCCACGGGGATCGCGGGCGGCGTCGGCCGAGCCTTTTTCGCCACCTACGGTGGAAAATCGGGCAAAGACCTCGGTCTTCTTACCCACTTTGGAAAGAAACCTGGCTTTGGTATATTTAGTTACATCTGCGGTTACTTCGAAATAACCGCCTGCTCCGGCACCCTTGGCGTGCACCACTCGCTCGGGGATGCGTTCACGGTCGAAATGAGCCAGTTTTTCCATAAGATGAGCGTCTTGCATCAGGACCGGCCCGCGACTGCCTGCCGTCATGGAGTTCTGGTCGTCACCAACCGGAATTCCGAATGCGGTCGTTAACTTTTTTGAATCACTCATTTTCTAAACTCCCTTCTGAACAAACATAAGTCTGAACTTTATTTTCAGTTTTATGGCTATTTATTTGTACTTTAAACTTTCTATGCCCAAGCTCAAATTTATGGCCGGACAAATGGTCTTTCTCCGTTTGTCAGTTAGTTAGAATTTCAAATGATGCCGCAATCTATTCAGCTATCCGAGAAACTTCAACATTTTCAGTAAAGCAGTAATGTGACCGAGTTTTTCAATGATAATTTCTTCCACGAATGTAATAACCATCGTCAAGCTCCTTCCGCTGCAGGAGGCGTGAAGACTCTCTGGGCCAGCTCGCGGTCGAGCATAAACATTCCACCCGGCGCCTTCTCCATCATTTTGAGCTGCTGGACTACCTGGTCGGCGGAAGCTTCCTCTTCGACCTGCTCGTTGACGAACCACTGCAGGAAGGTGTTGGTCGCGTGGTCTTTTTCTTCAATTGCCAAATTAACCAGATTGTTAATCAGGCTCGTGACTTTCTGCTCGTGTTTGTAAATGTCCTTGAACACCGCCAACGGCGAATCCCATTTTGTCTGGGGCCCCTCGATTGCCTTTAAGGCGATTCGGCCGCCCCGCTCGTCGATGAATCCGTAAATCTTCATGGCGTGCGCGACTTCTTCCTGAGTCTGCACTCTCATCCAGTTGGCGAAACCATTCAAATTCAGGGACTTGAAATAGGCTTCCATCGACAGGTACAGGTAAGCGGAAAACAACTCGGCATTCACCTGCTCATTCAAAGCTTTTTCCATTTTTTTGCTAATCATTGCCTATCCCTTCCATAATCCGTGGACATTGCAGTGCTCTCTTGCGCTAACCGAGTTACCTTCAATTTGGAATGTTGCTTCCGGTGCGGCTCCCGGCTCCAGAAACTGTCTGTAAGCTTTGCCGTCGGCTAACAATTCGATCCACTCAATTAAATGCTCTTTCGTCATCGGGTGCGGCACGGAACCGACCTTGACCTTGTAGCCGCCGTCGATCTTCTCGATCACCGGGACATGCTTTTCCGTGGTTGCGTCGGCGGTTTTTTCATCGAGCAGCTCCATCGGTTCACCACAACAGACCAGCTCCCCGGCTCCTCCATGAAGCACCTCAACAATGTTACCACATATATTGCATTTGTAGATTTGTAGTTTCTTAGCCATAATCAATCCCTTTCATAATTTGAGAATTTTAATTCACGATTCCTGCTTCTTTGTGTTTGGTCAGAATTTCTTCGGCGAGTCTGTCCAGGGCGGCGTAATCGGCCTGTTTCGGCTCGCCTTTCGCCAGCACGGGCTCGATAATCTCGGCTTTGATATTCGGCATCATCGCTGTCAACTGCTCGACCATTTTGCCGCCCCATCCGTAGGAGCCGATGATCGAAACAAACCTGGTCCTGGGCCGAAGAGCGTTGGCCAGAAACGCGGCATAAGCCGCACAGGGATGCGGCCCGACCAGAACCGTTGGTGAACCTATCACGATAGTCGCCGCATCGACAAGGGCCATCGCAAGTTTGCCGATATCGACCGTCGCAAGCTCGAACTGTCTTACCTTAATGCCGCTTTCTATCAGGGCCTCGACAAAATGCGAAACCATTTTGCCCGTGCTGCCGTGCATCGAAACATAAGCGACGACAACTTCGTTCTTAACATTGTCGGATGCCCAGTCTTTGTAAGCGTCAATTATAAACTCAGGCCTGTCGTATGCGGGCCCGTGACTTGGTGCGATCATCTCAATTTCCAGTTCGTCGAGCTTCGCGAGATTGGCATTAATCTGCTTTCTGAACGGCATCATAATCTCGGCATAATATCGTTTGGCCGATTCATAGACAGCCGCCTCATCCTCAACAAACAGACTGCTCGTAGCAAGATGCGCCCCGAAGAAATCGCAGGAGAAAAGTATTTTCTCTTCCGGAAGGTACGTACTCATCGTTTCCGGCCAGTGAACCCACGGGGTATAGACAAACTTCAGCGTCTTGTCGCCCAATGATATCTCCTGCCCATCCTCGACGGTGACGAACTTTTCATCCTCGATGCCGAGCAAATCCTTCAGCATTTCTTTACACTTCGGATTCGTCACCACCTTGGCGTCCGGATACAGCAGCAGCATATCGGGCAGAGACCCTGAATGGTCCTGCTCAGCGTGATTAGCCACGATGTAGTCAAGTTTGTCTACGCCGGCGCCGACAATATTTCCGAGCAGGACATCAGTTTTCGCCGGATCGACCGTGTCAATCAATGCAGTCTTTTCACTTCCGCGTACGAGGTACGAATTATAGCTCGTACCGTCCGGCAGCGGAATCAGCCGGTCGAACAATTTTGCATCCCAGTCGATCGCCCCGACCGCATATACATTTGTATTGAGTTGCCTCATTTTCTTGCTTCCTTTGCCGCTTTCAGCGCCGCTTCGTAATCAGGCTCGTTCGTCAGTTCATCAACGATCTCTATGTAACGAATCATGCCCTTTTTGTCCACAACAAATACGGTCCGGGCCAGAAGTCGCAGATCTTTTATCAGGACACCGTATGCGTTGCCGAAATCCGCCTTGTTGTGGTCTGAGAGGGTCTGGACGTTCTTGACGCCCGCCGCCCCGCACCATCGCTTTTGGGCAAACGGCAGGTCCATACTAATGACCAGCACGGCTACATCGTCGCCAAGTGATGTTGCCTGCTCGTTGAATTTACGTACTTCGGTATCGCAAACCGATGTGTCAAGCGACGGCACCGAGCAAATGACAAGCACTTTCCCCTTGATCTCCGAGAGCTTGAAAGGCGACAAATTATTGGTCAGCGCCTCGAAATCCGGCGCCGGTTCACCGACACCCGGCCGGCTGCCCACTAATGCCAGCGGATTTCCTTTAAATTTGATGGTATTCTTCGCTTCTGTCATATTCCACCTCTTTTCTCGATCCGGACCTGACCTTCACCCGCTTTCGCCGAAATATACTTTGTGATACTCGTTCAGCGAAGATTTAAGCAGTTCAACATTCGCCAGATCCGTCGTTTGTTTGGCCTTCATCGAGTACACAAGCATCCGATGAAGCAGGGTTAGTTGCTTGACGTATTGGCTTTGCGCCTTTGAGTCGCCTTCTGCCGGCAGCTTTACACGCTGAGCCATGAAATAGTATGTGACTATTTCGCTTAGCTCATCAGCATGATTTTCCTTGTTGTTTACCCAGCGTACGATCTGGTTCATGTTCGGTTTTGCCTCAGTCGAGAGTCTCTCGATTTCCTTCATGGATTTTTCGATCGTGGTAATATGCTCGGCAATCTCACCGAACCGGGCCTCATCGTCGTATATACCGCACGGGATTTGGCAATGCGAATACGCAATCGAGGCAAGGATCGCCACGACAGCTAAGATACTGACTGCTGCAATTCGTTTTCTGACTGACTTTCTCATTTTCCAACTCCTTAATAATTTTTTTAGTAGTTGGCGGCCTCCAGTTCGTAGTAACTTTGGGGATGTGCGCATGCCGGACAGACATCCGGGGCTTCCGGCCCTTCGTGGACGTAGCCGCAGTTCCTGCATACCCAGCGCACCGGTTTTTCCCGCTTGAATACAACACCATCCGTGATATTCTTCGCCAGAGCAAGGAATCGCTCCTTGTGGTATTGTTCAGCCACAGCAATGTTTCTGAATACTTTGGCTATTTCAGGAAATCCTTCCTTTTCCGCTACATTTGCGAAATCCGGATACATTTGGGTTGTTTCGTAATGTTCGCCGGCAGCGGCGGCCTTCAGATTCTCGACGGTGTTGCCAATGACGCCGGCGGGAAATGCAGCCGTAATCTCCACCTCTCCGCCCTTGAGAAATTTGAATTCCCGCTTGGCGTGCTCTTTCTCCTGATTGGCCGTCTCCTCGAAAACTGCAGCTATTTGTATGTAGCCTTCTTTTATGGCCTGGCTGGCAAAATACGTGTACCTGTTCCTTGCTTGTGACTCGCCCGCGAAAGCAGCTAACAAATTCTTTTCAGTTTGACTTCCTTTAAGTTCCATTTGATACCTTTCTTTCCCAAAATATTAATCAACACAATCACTCTATTTACACAAATCGCATATCCCCTCAAGGTATATACTTTTCCTCAGAACTGTAAATCTTTTTCCAATACTTGCCGGTACCTTTATATCATCAAAGGGCTTGTGGTGAAAGTCAACGATTCTTTTGCACTTGATGCATTTAAAATGCTGGTGTTTATCCATGCCGCCGTCAAAGCGTCTGACATCTCCCGACCCTTCAACTACAGAAGCGGCACCTATCCGGCTAAGAGTCAACAGCGTCCTGTTCACGGTATCCAAAGATATACTCGGAAACGTTGTTCTTACCTTTTCATACAAAATCTCTGCCGAAGGGTGCTCATCTGTGCTAATCAATTGCTTATATATTTCTAT
>CAYTNN010000081.1:16637-17949 GCA_964439135.1 uncultured Pirellulales bacterium | reverse complement strand
ACCAGCCGCCCTGGTATTCGTCTTCATGGCCTGTGCCGTGGAAGCGGGGCTTTTCCTCGCCGTCGATGTAGATACGCATATCGCCTTCCCACCATCGCTTGCGGTCGGGCTTGACCGGCTCGACTGTCATGACCTGGCCGATAACCGCCCCGGCACCTTTATAGTCAAACAGGACATAGTCTTTAGGCTCGGTAATCGGCCATGCATTATTATATTTGGCGCCAAAATATCCGATAGCTGCGTCCTTGAGCTCTGCCGGGAATCGATTGGTGTAGCCGACTTCGCAAAAGAATTCTCCGCCGGCTTCGTAACTTCTGTTTTGAATTGTAACGCGAATACCCTTTTTGAACGGCATCGGCAAATAACAGTAATAGGTCCCGGAAATGGACATGCCCACAAAAAGACTTCTGATATCCGCTTCACCGAGCCCGGATCCGAAGAATGGACCGATAGGCACATCTACGCTCGGCTTGTCCTGATTGTCGTAGAAAATCCTCAGATTGACATGGTTCAGAGCATAAGCGTCCGGCCTGTAGAGAGGATTGATTTTGATGTGCAGAACAGTCCCGCCGTTATTCAGCGACAAAAGCTCCGTTTCCGGCATGGTTCCACGGGCCGCAGCGGCAAGCGGCACAACCTTGCGAGTCACCAGGATTTCTTCGGTAATTAGCTTTGGATCGCTGCCGCAGCTTTGGAACAGATTGATCAGTTTTGAATTGTCCTGATTGTTTGTCCAGGATGTGAGTGAAACATCTTTGTAGAGTTGATAATAGGTGTTGTAGAAACCGGCTGCTTTTTCTGTCGTGATTTTCAAATGCCTTGCAAAAGGTATCGGCATCGAGCAGCTAAAGCCTCCACTGGATATGAAAGAATGTGTCACCAGGGGAAAAACAAAAGGCCGGTGTAGGCCGCTGAAGAATTCTCTGGCCTCGGACTCGATACGAGGCGTCTTTTCATTGTCGAAATAAAATCTGAGCTTGCCCCAGTGTAAATTGCGCCCGCTGCCGGTAAACCAGAGGTTATAAACACAGCCGGGACCGTCTTGGTCAAAGATAACGTGCTTGCCTTTCTCGTCAATGTAGAGCTGAGAGTAAGTCCCTTCAAAGCCGTCGTCATTACCGCCGGTCCGGTCGTAGCTTGAGAGGTAATACGACTCTGCATTGGGATAGATATAAGGCAGCGACGATAGATTATCATAGAATTCCAGGCCAACCGGCTGGGCCTGCACATTGCCGGCAAAAATCGCCAGGCAGGCGGCTAAACCAATAATTTTATTAATCATATTTCACCCGATATTATCAATCTCAACGTA
>CAYTNN010000081.1:15161-16537 GCA_964439135.1 uncultured Pirellulales bacterium | reverse complement strand
TCGAAGTCGCCGTAACGATGTATGTATTCGTTTACCAGCAGCGTATTTTCGAATGGGCAGGAAAATATCTGCTTCAATCCTTCCGGGGGGGATCCGATCAGGTCGATCAGGAAGCTCATGCCGCTGCTGTTCAGGGCAGAAACAGTTTCCTCGATCTCTTCGGTCCAGAAAGCCATGTGATGCACCCTCGGTCCGTAATTATGCACAAACTTCTCGGTCGGGCCCGATTTCTCATCGTCGACGTATGGAGATATGCCTGATGTGAATACCATGGCAAAATCTTTGGACGATAACCTGGCGACGTTCGTGATTGAGTTGAACACTTTGACATAGATTGCAAAGTCGAAATTGTAGTTGGTCAGCTTCATGAACTCAATTACCGCCGCATCTCTGTCTTCTGCCCTGACTCTCGTCGCCGTGTGGTCCAGTTCCTTGATGTTTTCTGTGGCTGAACCATCGGGCTTCTGGAATAGCCAGTCCAGCGGCGTGGAATCCGTTGAAGCATATTTGCCTTTACTCTGGTGCCATTGAATAATACCGATAGAGTTGCCCGTATAGACGGACGGAACGCTTTGTATGAAAGAGAAATTGTCCGTATTGATAATATCCTCTGTAAGAAACTCAATACCTCTTTGCTTCTGGATCGAAACGTATCGTTCGATATTTGTCGTCTCGAACACGAATGTTTCCAGCCGCGTGTTCGGAATGTGCCCGGATTTGGGAAACCGGTTCAATATCGAGAAGGGATTTTCTCTCTTGCGCGACCTGATAAGAAAATCGGCGGAACCCCCGGTCTTGAGAACCACGGTACGAAAATCGGAATCCTCGAACGCCTCGGTGACATTTAGCCCGGTGAATCTCAGAAACTCTTCGACAGCGGCTTTTTGCCTGCCCGGCTCGGTATTAATAATCACGTTGTTAAGACCGCTCACAAGACCGTCCAGACCGAGTTTCCGTCTTTCCTCAAGAACGACCTCGACCTCTTTTTGAAGGTACGCATCGTTATTCTCAAAGTCATGGTAGTCCATTCCTCCGCAGCCGGGACATTTATCGTCAATTGAATGAAGGTGAACCTTCTTACATTTCGGACATATCAGCTTTTTCATTCTGTTGCCTCTAACCTGTCCATTTTTCCAAATCACCGCGTCATCAATGCAAAGCCCCTCAACTCTGTGCAGCAACCAGTTTAAGCCCAACTGTTTATCTCTTCAACTTTTTTCTTTATTCGCTCGGTCGATCCCGCATTTCCCCGCAGGATGAAGTTTGATATGAGGCCGTCGGCCGGCTATAATGTTCGCAGGTTTAGAAAGATTCGGATTCACTTTAAGAACGGCTGCGAACATGAGAGCATTAGTATATGGCGGCGGGGCAGTAGG
>CAYTNN010000081.1:0-15061 GCA_964439135.1 uncultured Pirellulales bacterium | reverse complement strand
ATCCCCTGCGAAACAACCGGCCGGATCGGCAGAGATATCTGGGCCAAAATGCTTTATAATTGTGCCCTGAACCCGCTCGGCGCGATTCTCGATGTCCCCTATGGCAAATTGGCCGAACAAGAATCCACGCGAGCGGTCATGGACGGCATTGCCGGGGAAGTCTTTGCCGTGATGACAAAGGCCGGCTACGAAACCCACTGGGAATCGGCGAAGGATTTTCTTGAGGTTTTTTATGGCAAGCTCGTGCCCGATACGGCCGAGCACAAATCCTCGACCCTGCAGGACATAGCCGCAAAAAAACCGACCGAAATCGACGCCCTGAACGGAGCCGTAATCAGATTAGCCGAAACCTTTGCCATCCCCGTCCCATGCAATTCTGTCGTCTATAACATAGTCAAGTTCATCGAAGCCCGAAGCCGTTAACGCCTAATTTCAGAACAGCATTTGTCTTAGTTCTCGCCGGCCGTGCCTGATCACATCAGATTTCTATCTTCACTGAGCAATAAAATTTCAAAAAAAATGGAAATTCCAGGTTTTATCTGGATAGAACTTAATTTTAGCCGTATTTTATAGGACGTTGAGGAAGGTGGCAAGTTGAACTTAAAGAAAGTGGGAATGGTTAATTCGCCATCTTCGGCGTGTCGTACTTTCATGGCGGATAAGGATTTTCTGTTCATATTGCACAGGAGGCAAAAATGAAATACTTCAAATTATTCCCCACATTGTTGATATTGATTCTGGCCTTTTTTCTTATAAGTGATTCGTATTTATTTGCCGCTGAGACATTTTGGGATGATTTCGACGGCAATAGCCTGGATCCGGCAAAATGGGGCTATCAGGATCGTAACTGGCCTATCGGCCAAACCTGGTTCAGGGAAGCCCCTACCGTTTCCGGAGGCATAGCAACGTTTGAGCATCATACATACAATCCATACGACCCGGGCAACTCCTGCCTCGGCCATGAAATCTACACGTACACTTCATTTTCGCGCGGCCCGGGATTTGGTATAGAAGTGCGAGTGAGACTCAGATCGCCTATATCCAGCGGTCTGGTATCATCTGTTTTTGGGTATACGGATAAGGCCATGCCGTATGGCAGTCCGGTCTGGTCGGATGAGGTTGACTTTGAATTCCTGTCGAACCAGGTCAACAATCCACCCGAAAGCATTGGGCATCGGGTCTTTGTTGCGTCCTGGAATGATTTCGGAGCGCCCGGAAGCGGCTATTACGACTCGGTTCATCACTGGGGCGAAAATCCCTTAGTTCCAACGTTGGACCTGACCGAATTCAATACCTTCAAAATTCTTTGGTCGGCCGATTCCGTGCAGTGGTATTGGGACCCGGATCAAATCCGCGGACAGAACCTTTTTCCGGATATACTTATATCAGAAACTTCCAGTGTCATACCGGATGAACCGCTTACGCTGCGAATGAATTTCTGGGCATCGACCTCTGACTGGCCGCTCGCGTGGGACATTGGCATGCAGCCTACTTCCAATCCGGATGATGATATCGTTTGCTATTATGATGTTGACTACATTGGAACTATGCAAATCCCGGCACCCGCAAGCCTGGTGCTGGTCGCTATTGGTTTGCTTTCATTACGCTGTATAAGGCGATTGAGATATTAAATCTTAGTGCAGCTTGAAAATAGATACCTATCTCCAAACTAATCGCTCTTGTAATTAAAGTAAGCAAGGTAACGTTCATAATTCCAATGAATGTGACATAATCAAGAAACTCGAGTTTCGACAATTTCTTTTCCGCAGTGTGGGCACCGTGACGTTTTTTGCCGCTGGCTCATCTCTTCGACGAAGCCCGCTCCGAGAATACCCGTCGGCAGAGCAAACATTCCTATCCCGAGAACCGCGATGAAGGACGCCATCAACTTTCCGAGCCCGGTGACCGGGTATACGTCACCGTATCCCACAGTTGTTAACGTGGCTGTGGCCCACCACATAGATGCCGGAATACTCGAAAAAACTTCCGGCTGAACGCCGTTTTCCGCATAGTACAGCATGGAGGCAGCGACAATTACGAGCAATAGAAGAATAAACAGCGAGCATACGAGTTGTTCCTTTTTCGCCACCATAACTCGCTGCAGCATCTGCAGGGACTGAGAATATCGTCCAAGCTTGGCAACACGGAATATACGCATCATTCGCAGGATTCTGAGGAAACGCAAATCGATACCGGTAAAGGGCAGATAAAACGGAAGAATGGCGAGCAAATCCACTACGGCCAGCGGCGTAACCATGAATCTCAGCCGTCCGCTTACAGGCTTTTGGTATGTCGGTATTTCGACACTTGACCAAACACGCGCAACGTATTCCAGCGAGAATATTATTACCGAGACAAATTCAAAGATACTGAACAGCCAAGGAACGAAAGCCTGAATATTTTTGACAGATTCCAGAATAAGGGCGACAACATTCAAGCTGATCAGCGTGACGATGAATATGTCGAAGGCTTTGCTAAAGCTGTCACCCGGCTTGGCAACATCTACTATTTCGCGTACACGCTTACGCAAATTCATACAAGGTCTCCATTGACTGGATAAGTCACCTCGCTTCTATTACATCAACTAAATATCACGATACTTAAGTCGCGGAGGCAGTAACTTGATACCTCTGCGGAATAACGCCATGTTGATAAATCGACATAGAATATAACCGATCTGAAGTACAACATCAAGGCGGATCTTTTTGGCCTTAAGAGGTTGTTTTCGCGTCTTAGCTTTGCAGATAGATTTCTATCCTGCGGGGGGCATGGAATTGGCTTTCGATACCATTTACAAACAACGCCGACCCGCTGGAAGTCTAACGGCGCCTTGGCTTATCAGAAATGTTTCGTCGAACTCCCTGCTGAAGTTACTATGTGCACACGAGATTCTCCTGCGCCTTCTTGTGCATGGTGATATCCCGGAAGCTCCAAATCTGTACAGTACCCGTTCCTTCTCGGATCAAAGGCGTAGAATGTATTTCCAGAACCTTGCCTTTCTTCAAGTACAGGACGTCGAGACTCTGCTCACGGATAAGATCGGGAGCCTGCAGCTTCTCAAGAAACGCCGGCGGATCCTTCAGCCTGGAGCTAATATGTTCGAACAATCTCTCTTTATCCGGCTGCTGAACCAGCTCTTCGGGAATATCCCAAAGCTGTGCAAATCGCTTGTTCATGCGGCTCACCCGGCCTTTTTCATCGATCACCAGAATCCCGTCTGAGGTGGATTCAAGAACTCCTCTCAGCAGGTCCTCGCTGCTGTGTAATTGTTGCTGTACTTCTTTGAGGCTTGCCAGCTCCTTTTGTGCAGTGACATCGTAAAGGACACCCTGAAATCCGCTAATCTCGCCTTTGATGTTCTTGGTGCAGGTCGAAAAGAGAGTCACGAACAGTCTCCGGCCGTTGGCGGTTTTCAAATTCAACTCCTTGACCACCATGCTTGTGTTCTTTGACCGGTCCAAAAGCTGTTCTCGCTCCTGAGGATTATTCCAAAACCGCTCCGGCAAAAACGGCTTGTTTATCAACTCGTCCGGGTCGGTCATATCCAGCAGTTTCATGAATGCAGGATTAACGTAGGTTGTATTGTGATGCAGATCGATAGTATAGATACAATTGCTGGACTCACTCATAAGCCTGAAGTAGCTCTCTTCTTCTTCCTGTAGTCTGGTCTTGATGGCTTTCAGGATATCCGTTTGAGTTATCACTCCGCGTAGAGTCTCATCATCCATAACGACGAGCCGACGAATTCCTATCCTTTCCAGCAATTTGTTGGCGCTTAGAACTGAGCAATCGGGAGAGACGGACACAACCGGAGAAGACATCACTTTTTTCAACCTGGTCTGAGCCGGATTGCGTTTCATCGCAACGACTCTTTTAAGAAGGTCTCGTTCCGTAAAGATCCCCACGACAGCATCCTTTTCCATAGCGACCAGACAGGATATGTCATTAGAAGCCATTAGCTCAGCCGCCTCTTTGACGCTCGCGGAACTGGTTATAACGGCCACATTACTCGTCATTATTCCCGACACTTCCTGCGAGATGGAATAAGATGCCAGAGCTTGAACCATGTCGGTTTGTGTTATGATGCCGACGAAGCGTTCGTCCTCCATAACCACAAGTCGCCTGATGTTCTCGGCTTCCATGATTTTGCTGGTTTCCATGACCGAAAGATCGCAAGGAATACTCCGGACAGGGCAAGACATAATTTGTTTGACTATCATCTTACGGAAATCATTTCCGCCGGTGACGGCTCTTTTCAGGATGTCCGTCTCTGTAACAATTCCTGATAAACGCCCATTTTCTGTAACAATAAGACAGGATATTTTGTTACTCGACATTATCCTTACGGCCGAGACTACAGTGCTTTGCGGACTGATAGCGGCGACATCTCTACTCATTATATCCCCGGCCTTCAGCCAGACCCGTGAGGCAGTTTTCAGAGCAGTAGAGCAAGTATCTCTAATCTGGCTTTCGGCCAATTCAACGGGAAGTGTTCTGACCATGTTTTCTGCCATTGTGCTCTCCAGTTTTTTTCGAAAGCCTATCATTTTTTTATCGATGACATCTATAAAGAGCCGTGTGTCCGATATGATGCGGATTTAACCGTCATTGCAGCGTTATAGCCAATCGAAGAATCTCTCGCACATTTAATGCTCTAATTCCATATCGGCTATTAGTAATTATTATATAATGTAATAAGCTTTTCCCCTCTCAAAATACGTATTTATACGTATATGCTGATCGGGACGGGGGCAAAAGCTCGGAAGTGAAACAGATGAAAGATTCCGCCCGTTCTATTCTACTGCTAATAGCTCTAAGGTGATGGTAGTATGGAAATCTCGCACAAGAAATTTATTGTCTGTCAACCGTATGGAATGTTCGAGCGTCCTATCTGATATCGTGACGTTTAGGTTGGGTTCGCAGTGTGCCCGGAACAAGCTGAGTGAAAGGAGCATTAATAATGACGGCAGTGCAACGTTTGTTTTTGGGGTGGGTGGTTTTGCTGGTGTTCGTTGCCGGAGGATTTGCGGCAGATGCCGGTAGAAGGGAAAAGGTCGATGAGTTGATCGGCAAGCTTGGGCAGGGAGACTGGCAGAACGCGGTCGATGCTCTTGTACAAATCGGAGAGCCTGCGGTCGAACCTCTTATCCGTACGCTGCAAGACAGAAGCATCAAGCCCTGGAGCGTTCACGCAAGGGCTGTGGATATTTTGGCGAAGATTAGATCGCAGCGGGCTGTTGAAGCAGTGGTTAAGTCGGTCGAGGATACCGGATTGAATCAGTATGTTCGCGGCTCGGCCGTCCTGGCCGTGGCGAAGCTGAAACCAAAAGAAGCTGCCGAGGTACTTTCCCGGGTATCGAGAGATAAAAATCAGTTTGTCCGGTGGAAATGCGCCCAGGCTCTTGGTATGCTTGGTGATAAGAAAGGGGCCGACGCCCTCGTTCGGGCACTCAGTGACGAGGACCAATACGTTCGCGCAGCAGCCGCACGGTCGCTTGGCCAGATCAAAGCTGAGAATGCCGCCGAGAGTCTCATCGGTGCCCTGAAGGACGAAAGCTGGCTCGTCCGGCTCAATTCGCGTGAAGCTCTACTTCAAATCGGCGAACCGGCCGTTGAGCGGCTCATCGCGGCATTGAAAGACAAAAACAGTCGTGCCCGCTGGCAGGCGGCGTGTGTACTGGGAAGAATCAAAACCGAAAAAGCGATCGAGCCGTTAATCAAAGCGTTGGCGGATGCCGATTGGATGGTCCGCGATGAGGCGGCTGTCGCTTTGACAAAGATAGATTCCGAGAAGGTTATCGAGCCGCTCAGCGATGCTCTGAAAAATAAGGCCGGTCATGTTCGAGAGCAGGCGGCCTGGATACTGAACCAAATTAAATCGAATAGAGTTACCGAAGATAAGCCGAGCCCGGCCAAAGCTTCAGGAAAAATGCCTCCCGATCAGATTTATTGTGGTCAGAAGGAGTATCCCTGCTATCCGGCGACGCTCGATACCAAGCCGGATATTCCTTCGCCGCATACAACATTAGAAACAGTTGAAGTCGTAACGGCTTTTATGAAAGATGGAAAATATGCGATTGTCCCGGTGACAGTTGAGAACGGCAAGCCTTTGAATTACAAACAGAATCAGTGGAGCAAAGGCCGGCAGCTTGAAATCGATGCCGGCGACTTTCCCGCACTGGCCCGAACCAGCCTTCACTCGGAGGCAGAATTGAGCCGGACAAAAATAATAGCGGGCCGGTCCATCGTGGAAATCGCCGAGATAGGCCGGCCTGGAAGGTCGTCCGGTGCCGGATTCATGTCTGACGATGAAGATGTTATCTCCGTCCTTAAGGGTGATAACCGCCTGGTCGAACAGCTTGGCCTGAGGCACCCGCAAACGGCAGGGCCGCTGTTTCATATCTGGAATATGATACTCAGAGATGTCGAACTGAACAGACTGGGCAGGTTCTGGGAGCCTTTCGAATACATTTTGTATAACCGGCAAAAGGTGTTCGTAAAAGCCGAAGGCACGAAGGGCTGGCAGGAATCTCTGTTCGAAGATGAAATTCTGGGGAAGTTTCAAATCGAGATATGGCGGCAGCCTGATCAGGATGAGAAGGCATTCCTGCGCGAGAAATATCCTGACCTTACAAATGATCAAATGGCCGCTATGCTAAAGAAGCTTTCACACATTTATATCAGCGAGATGTTGCCGTATTACATAATGCGGTACGGATTCTATGAAGGCCATACCGATTACAGGGCCGATCCGGTAGCCATCGCCTGGATTTTCGGTCTAAGGAATCTTGAGCAAATCGAGGCGGCGTTTCCGGGCAGGCTTGAGGATGTATTGACACAACATTATACCCAGCAATAAATTATTCGGAATTGATACCCGGTGAAAATCGTAATAGCCAGTACGATTTTACCTGAGACAAAACAACGCCGGGACCTGCTGTTTAATAGGAAGGTCCCGGTTTTTAATGCGTTGGTTTGTCCGCTTTTTTAGTCGGCAAGCTCCCGAACCCAGATATTACGGTATCTCACCGGGTTGCCGTGGTCCTGCAGCGAGATTGGCCCTTTGTCGCCGTGCGGCCGGAAGTCGGATATGGCATGTGGGCCATCCCAGCCGGTACCTCCCTGGAGTTCGACATGGTCATGGACGAGCACACCATTGTGAAGTATGGTGAATGTCGGCTTCCTGACAATCTTGTTATCATTGAAAGTCGGCCTGTGGAAAATGATATCATACGATTGCCACTCGCCCGGCTTTCGGCAGGCATTTACAAGCGGAACAGCCCTGCCGTATAGCGCCGAACACTGGCCGTCGGCATAGGTCCTGTTGTCGTAGGAATCAAGAACCTGTACCTCGTATTGTCCCATCAGAAACACGCCGCTGTTGCCCCGCCCCTGGCTGGAACCTTGAACCTTAGCGGGTGTTGCAAACTCAACGTGTAACTGGCACGAACCGAACTGGCGCTTAGACTGGATGTAGCCTGAGTCTTTGACGCACTCCATATAGCCATCGGCCAGAATCCATTTTGTCGTATTGCCCTTGGTGTCGGTCCATTGCGACAAATTTGTACCATCGAATAAAACGATCGCGTCGGATGGGGCTTTGACGGCTTTACTCGGCGTGCTCTCTGTGCCTGGCTCGACCACGGCCGGCGCAGGCCGATTCATATCGTGAATAAGCCACCGTCCGGTGTCAGTCTCCACGTACTGCATCTTAACAGCTTTTTTGGCCGGTTGCTTAGCCGCACCTCCAGCGAAAATCGCAAGCAGGCAAATCGAAACACATAGCAGAATTGTTCTCATCGTAATTTCTCCTTTCTCAAATTTTGAATTTCCGGCAATCCCCCGCCTTGCTGCAAGGCCGGAGGGCCTTGATTAGGGAATTATATCTCGACAGAGCAGAAGCGCCAAGGATATGTTTTCGGTGGATCCTTTTGTTTTCTTCTAACCTCAGCAGCAAAATGCATCAAAACGGGCTATTTATTGCCGGAAGTGCTGCGACTTGGCTCAACGAGCAAAGCTACAAATGGCCTTCGAGTTAAAGTGCAAAAAAACCCCTACCCCCGCTACCTAAAGAGCAGTGATAGAGCGGGTAGAGGCTTAGAAGAACCGCAAATACGAAACTCACAGTCCTTATTAAACTCGTATTCCGGTATTAACTCCTACAGCGTTCTGCGCCTTCGCAGCCAGCCGACAAGGCCAACACCCATGCTCCCAAGCAGAAGAGCGCCGGGTGCTGGGATCGGCTGCGTGGTCGAGACGATCCATGCGCCAAATGGCCCAGGAAAGATCTCGCGAGTGGTAGCATCATCCGGAAGGTAATGCTGGTCATAATTGAACGTCATAGTAGCATACTCTCCGGGAGTCATGTACGCATGTACCACAAAATGGTCGTCGGCCTCTCCGTACGCCCAAATTGGAGGCGTGAGGGGAACATCAGATCGCCATCCCCACCCCGTTGTGCGTCCATTGAAGACTTGCATAGGAATGCCGTCAAATAATGGTATCGGAGTTATTGGGGGGCCTAAAGTCACCACAGATGTGGGGGTAAAAAACTGGTCAGCCTGAACAGGCCAGGCGAGAAAAGGCGAGGCTACTGTACGTGGTGTTCCTGTTGGTGTCCAGGTCCACTCATATTCAATCCGTGTCCCCATGCTGGCCAGGGAATCCTTCAGGGCCTGTGCCTGTTCCCATGTGGCCATCTGCCAACTATTTATGCCGCCGTAGCCACAGGCATTCATGCCGGCGATGAACCCGGACTGCTCGTCCCTGTTCATGCCCACCGTATTCGTCAAATAGGGGTACCAATATGTACCATTCGTGCAGTCATACACGACTTGCTGGCCACCGACCCACATGTTGGTTAGTGCAGCTTCTGTAGGAGCGCTGACGCTCACAATCATCGCACAAACCACAATAGCTAAAAGTAATTTTTTCATTTCTTTCTCCTTTTCATTTTCTTCAATCCTTTGGTTAGCAGCTATTCGTAACGTCACGAAAGTCTGACAACAATTTCATGAACTTTCAACTCGAAGGGCCTTGCGCGCTGGCCCTCCCATTGTAGATTAAGTAAGGCCGCCAATCAGGTAAGATTGCATATACCCTACACTCAGTGGCAGAAACAGATGCGGGTTAAAAGCGAACGACATGCTCAACTCATGGAGCTAAGCAATTGGTTGCCATAACACCATTTCCATATATCCTGCCAGATTGCCTTACTGTAACTTTTGTCCCTTACCTTATCACACATCAGGTAGTTGCCCAGGAATCATGGTTGCGTATAACACTGTGAAGCCACAATTCTTGTTGGCCAAATAACATCACTTGCCTATTTATGCCATATTACCTACAAAATTGCATGGTGAATCTCCCATCTTTGTCGATGAGACCGATAAAACTACACTGCTAAGGACATTAAGTTTGGTCAATTTAGGAGCTATCCTTGAAAATCAGGCTGTAAATAAGCATTCAAAACAGACTCACATTCTATTTTTTATATCACCAACTTTATATTTATCGGACTTTTTTAGGTAAAACTTTACAATTTTTTGTTAGTTCTTAAGGCTGGAGTAGTTCCTATGGCTATTCTTGCGTTTTATGTCTGACATTAAGCTATGATACCCATCGAGGGCAGATCGTACATTCTACGGCCACAAAACACTTCTGAGGCATTGTCTGGGGTGGACTCCTCATTCTAACAAAATAGGCAGAATTAGCTATTTTGAGTCGAAGTGCAAATAAAACCCCCTACCCCCGCTACCAAAAAAGCAGTAATAGAGCGGGTAGGGGCTTAGAAGAATCGCAAGTACGAAACTCACAGTCCTTATAAAACTCGAATTCCAGTATTAACTCCTATAGTATTTTGCGTCTGCGCAGCCAACCAACAAGGCTCATCCCGATAGTGCCTAAAAGAATAGCACCTGGAGCTGGGATCGTATTAAACTGCAAGTCATCCGCTGCAAAGTATTCGCCGGCGAGCTCAATGCGCGAAATATCGTAGGTGGGTCTGGTGATAACCGCATAGATATTCAACCCGGGTGTCAAGACGTGCGACTCAAGCAAAACGCCTCCACTGTTATAGACGCTTAGAATCTCCGGTCCTCCGGCACTGTCTGCAATGCCAAGACCAATTTGGCTTGCTGGCAGAGCCAGATCGAACCGAATGATGCCGTTCCAACCATTTTGGAAGCCAGTCCCGATATAATTGGGCTGGCTTTGAGTGCCGCCATATCGTGCGAAAGCAGGGGGGCCCAATGTCAGTTCGGTTATAGAAGCAAGACCGAAAGCAGCATAATCGTTTGGCAAAATCGGAGTTCCGCTCGGCTGGTCGTCAAAATCGATTAATGTCCCAAAAACCGGATTTAAGGCCGGAGAGGGCGTACCATAGCTGATAGCCGCATTAGCCGAGCTACACAGACAGACAAGTAATCCTAATACTACACATATCGTTATATATTTTTTCATTCTATTTCTCCGTAATCGTCATATTAACTTCTTTACAACTCAAAGAGTCATCCGTTATGACCCTTCGGGTTATATATAAGTAAGACTGCCAACGAAGCAAGGTTGGTTAAACCACAACCTACTGTGGCAAAGAGAGATGCGGGTGAAAAGTAGACAGCCTGCTCGTTTCATGGAGCCAAGCAGTGAGTAGCCTATCACCACTCCTTCGTCTCCTGCCAGATTGACTCACTGTATTTTTCTCTTGTCCCTTACCTAATACTCCTTAGGTAGTTGCCCAGGAACTATGGATACTTAATACATCATGAAGTCAAAATGTACGGAATTCAGCCAACTTCACTTATCTATTTATACCATATTACCTATATTAATGTCAAGAAAATATTTAAAATTACCGAAACACACATCCGTTTTGTCAGAAGATCCTTAAAATTATGCCACGAAGAAGCATTTTCCGGTCAATTTCCGAGCTTTTTCCAAGAAAAACTAAGCAGGATTGAGGCTTTGTAGGAATGTGCCAAATAGGAATGGCCCTGCTAACAGGAGCAAGCAGGACTGGAGGGCCCAAGGGCTAAAAGGGCTGCAAGCGTCAAACTCGCAGCCCTTTTAATCTTTGACTGGTATATGTTTTACAACGTTCTGCGACGACGCAGCCAGTTAACAAGACCCAATCCAATACTGCCCAATAACACAGCGCCGGGGGCTGGAATAGGATTTATGGTCAAATTATCTATTGCAAACCGGCTGGCAGCCTGCTCGTTGAAACCAATAACTGCTCGACGAATCCGTGTCCCGCTATAAGTGAACTGGCCTTCCGACCAAAGCACCAGCGGAGACGTATTCCCTGTGAAAGTGCCGATAAGTGCATAAGATGAGTCGTAAAGTTTAACCACGTACGCCGATGTCGCGTCATAGTAGGAGTTTAATGCTACGCCGAATTCGAGCTGATCAGTGGGCGTCGAGAAATCGAGGGTAAGAATACCTGCTGTAGTACCCTCCATTGACGGATCCTGCAGATAGGTAAGCGTTCCCGGCCCGATCCCGTTGTAGATAGCATCGGTCGAGGGGCTCCCGCCAACCTTGAAACCAAACGTTATCCCCATGTAGCTTAAACCGTCAATGGGTTGCGTAGGCAGTTCATCGAACGTCAATGTGAAAGCGGCATTTGCTGCTCCTGTCGACATCAGTACCAATAAAATGCAAATTGTTACGAGCTTCTTCATTATCATTACCCTCCTCAAAATTAAGTTTGATATTCGAACATAAATATTACGGGACAGGCCTTTGTGCCATATTCGGCGGCCCTCCAGTTAAAGAAGGATACAAACCAGGCAAGTCACCGTCGTATTAAATAGTAAAAGAAATACATGAAAGATTCCCCCCTGCCTTGTGATCCATCCACCGCATCTGTCCCTCACCAACTTATGTAAAGTATTTTACCATATTCACATTCTCTCGTCAAGAGAAATGTTCTCGAATGTGGCAGATTTCGCGTCTCTGTCGTGTATGCGAAAGATGTATAGACCATACATATTTGAATTTAGAGGCGGAGTTCCGAAAATAAGCGGCAAAATGATTCTCAATAAGCGATCTGCTGTTAATCCCCGGTAAACTATTGCAGCAGCGCTCGAACTGAGGTATCCTTATATAGATTCGGCAATTGATGATATTATTAAGATGGCCGGATAATTTTAAGGAGCGATTAGACATGAATTTGTCCGATTATTTCGAAAAGGTGCAGGGGCTCGGCATCCTGGCTACAGCCGATTCGGATGGGATGGTCGATCTTGCCGTTTACGCCAAACCGCACGTAATCGACGAAACCACCATCGCGTTTATTATGC
Source organism: uncultured Pirellulales bacterium (assembly GCA_964439135.1). Taxonomy (GTDB): domain Bacteria; phylum Planctomycetota; class Phycisphaerae; order Sedimentisphaerales; family Anaerobacaceae; genus JAFGPJ01. The sequence continues at coordinate 2,759 of CAYTNN010000081.1, read as the reverse complement.
GCGAGCGTCTGACCCACCAAAACCTTAAATCCAATCCGCACGCTGCTTACATGTTCGTTGAGAAGGGCGAAGGATATGCCGGCAAAAGGTTGTATCTGACCAAGATCCGGGAGGAAACCAATACGTCCATAGTGGAAATGTTCAGAAAGAAACAGCCGGAAATCTGCTCGCCCGACGATGATTCGAACAAGTACCTCGTGCATTTCCAGATAGACGATATTCGGCCCCTTATGGGCGAGGCTACATAGTTTTTGGCGGCGTTTAATCTTGCCGCGATGAATTCCTGAACGATTTCCTTGCTGGAGACTGGATATTTGATGGATCATATTATATCATAGCCAAACCAAAACTCCTGGCTCCGTACTCAGGTGCAAGATCGAAATTTTTATCGAAGAAAGGATTATGAAAATGAAAACCAGGCAGAGAATCATATTGCCTATCCTTCTTGTTAATCTGTTATTTGCCGCGTTTGCCTTCGGTCAGAGCAGACGCGAGATTAATTTCCCCGATATCATGGGTTACAAAACGCTAAAGTGCGACCTGCATATGCACACAGTTTTTTCCGACGGCTTGGTGTGGCCCCCGGTACGAGTCGACGAAGCCTGGAGGGAAGGGCTCGATGTAATTTCGATAACCGATCATATCGAGTACCAGCCCCATAAGAAGGATATTCCGACCAATCACAACCGTCCATACCACATTGCTCTCTCACAAGCGAGAGAGAAAAACATCTTGCTGATTAAGGGCACAGAAATAACACGGGAAACGCCGCCCGGGCATTTCAACGCTATATTCCTCCAGGATGTAAACTCTTTGGATACCGAAGATCTTTTCGATGTCATGAAGGCAGCCAACAAACAGAATGCCTTTGTTTTCTGGAACCATCCCGGCTGGAAACCCGAACACAAGGGATGGTTCGACACTCACACCACACTTTATGAGAACAAATGGATGCACGGGATCGAAGTCGTCAACGGCGATTCATATTATCCCGAAGCTCATCAATGGTGCCTCGAAAAGAATCTGACCATGATGTCAAACTCCGACATCCATCAACCGGCAACCCTGCTCGAAACGTCTCCCGGCAATCACAGGTCGATGACCCTGGTGTTCGCCCGTCAAAGAAGTATTGATGCCGTCAAAGAAGCCCTCGTCGAAGGAAGGACTACAGTCTGGTTCAATGACCAACTTATCGGCAGGAAAAAATATCTCGATGCAATTTTCAAAGAGTCCGTTGCAATCGGCAAGCCGTACAATAAATACAGAGATACAATCTGGGTCGAGATTAAAAATAACTCGGACATCGATATCGATTTAGAAAGAGCCGGAACGCAGGGACCGGGCAAACTGACGCTGGCGGCGAATGCCACAACGATCCTGAGGACCGGAATCGGCGCCAAAGCCGACGAAGCACCGGCACAAATCGAATTGTCTTATACCGCCCGCAATTTTCTAATTGCCCCGGACAAGGGCCTGCCCGTGACATTGACCATCCGTCTAAAGTAGGTCAGGGTAATAATTCTTCGCCGCACCAGTATCGAGAAGTGTTTTTGTCCTTATGCAGCCAATCGGCGTGGCCGTCGAAGAAAAGATTGTTACAGCCGTCGCCACGATGCCGCGAACGGGCGACACGCCGGTGCAGGTTGCCGACTCCCGTAGTTCCGTCCGAGGAGGGCAAATGCGTGTCCGACCAGACGTCCAGAATGTTCCAATCGTCAAAAATATTCAGTTCATATTCGTCCCGGATTACCGGACGCCATTCCCCCGCTTCGTTGTCGGCCATATAAATCCGCAAAGCCGGCGACTTGATCTCGGTGAGCTTGCTCGGTGTATCCTGCTGGTTTCCCTGCTCCCCATTCGTTAAGCCCGGATCATCCATATCCCATGCGTTAACGACATAATCGATGGTCTGCTCGGCGTTGCTGACGCCGTTTAGTCCTACTCCGTCGCGTGGAAAGGATGGACACTGATAAACGTCGACTTCCCGGTAATTTGTGATTCCTTTAAAGTCATTGCCTAAGTACGGGATGAACTCCAGGATCCATTTGACCTTATCATCCAATGCCCGAGGGATGAAATCATCGTTTTCAAGAGCGTAAGAAGTCATGGCAATGCCGATCTGCTTTAGGCTGCTCAGGCAGTAAACGGTCCTGGCCTGCTTCCTGACCCGCTGCAGGGCCGGCATCAAAATGCCCATCAGGAGCGCAATAATGGCGATTACTACCAGCAATTCGATTAATGTAAACCCTCGTCGTCTGTGCACTGCTACACCCCATATTTCCATAATTAAGTGATTATATGACATCTACCCGTCCTGATTATACACTTTTCTTGATAATAATCAATGCAAAAGACAGCAACATAAAAGTTGACAATGCAACAAACTGGGGAGTTTCTCCTCACCCGCCTTGTTAAGCCGTCTCGAAATTGGCTTTGTTTGGCTTTGAATTGGCTTTGTTTTTTCGCCGTCTCAGACCATTAAAATCTCCATAAACCATTATCACTACTAACTTAACGCCAACTTACCCATTTTAAAATTGGGTTTGTTTTTTCAAATCGGGTTTTCAACCCCCAGATAAATCTGGGGGCTAAATAATATTGGGTTTGATTGGGTTTGTTTTCACCAAGTGTCCAATCCAATATATTTCACGTATCCCCTTGTATTAATTGACTTTGCGTTCATTTTGGCCATTCGAAAATTGGGTTTGTTTTTTCAAACAGCACCCATTCAAATCGTTTAGGATTTAGAGCTTAGTGCT
>CAYTNN010000080.1:0-18149 GCA_964439135.1 uncultured Pirellulales bacterium | reverse complement strand
AAAGTAATCGGATTCACTATCAGAAACGGTTATATAAACGGCGGCAACGGAATGTTCGGATTTTATGGAGTACTTCAACCGTTCCCGTATGAACTTCAGCGGGATGCCCAACCCGATCCCAATTCAACTCCGCCGAGAGCCCAGCGAGGAGGAGACATCGAAGGCGACGGTTACGGTGGTGGTATTCTCTGCGAAAACGGCAGTTCTCCGACTATCAAAAACTGTATAATAACCAACTGTACGGTTACCGGTGCTCACGGTGGAGATGGTGCTCAAGGTCAGTTCCTGTTTATAACCGGAATGATTCGCGGTGATATGCCTGATGACTGGTCTTATATAGCACCAACGGATGCGGACCAAACTAATGTTCAAACATCGGGCGACGGGCAGTGGGGCGGCCATGCCGGTGCCGGAACTGGACACGGTTATGGCGGCGCTATTGCATGTTTGGAAGGAAGCTCCCCGACTATTACTAATTGTATATTTAGGGACAATTCAGCCCTCGGCGGTATGGGTGGAACCGGTGGAGGTGGAGGTACCACGAGCGGCGGAAATGAAAGCGGCGGCGGTGACGGCGGAGATGCAATTGGTGACGGCATCGGTGGCGGAATCTACAGTGATGGCCAAAGCTGCCCAATCATAACAAGATGTAAATTCGAAAACAACATAGCAGCCACAGGTATACCTGGAGAAGGTGGTGCCGTAGGTATAGGTGGTGGACTTACTCCGCCCGCTCCTGTTGGTTCTACCGGTGGTATTCAATCAAACGGAGGTATAGCCGGAGGTGCAGTATACTTTGACAATGATGCTGATGCAAACATTGTCAACAGTACATTCTCTGGCAATCAGGCCTACGATCTTAGCACCATCCTTTATGGTGGGTTAATAATCTTAGCAACTGAACCCACACCTACGTACACAAGAGGTGGTGCTTTGTATTCTACGATTAATAACAACGTTGTGCTTAAGGACTGCGAATTCGAAGGCAACCTCGGCGGAGCGATTTATTGCAGTTCCGGAGTTAACCTGGACGTTAATGACTGTTCCTTCAGCGAAAACGCCAATGCAAATGAAGGCTCTGCAATTTACATTGCCGACGGTGTCCAGGCGGATATTAAAAACAGCGGATTTTCAGACAACTCGGCTTTAATCGATGGTGGCGCCATCTATACAATAAGCGACGCTAATTTCACAAGATGCTCATTCATTAACAATATAGCAGGTCAAAGTGGTGGCGCGATAGAAGGTTATTTCGATGTCAACACTCCTGATACTGAAATGATATTAAAGTTTAACTTCGAAAGCTGCAGCTTCATAGGAAACGAGGCGTCGCAAGGTTTCCGTGGCTGGGGCGGTGCAGTACACTTCCAGGACTTCGATGCTGTTTTCAAGGACTGCTACTTCATTAACAATACTGCAAAAAGTGGTGGAGGCTTATTCCTCTCGCACGGAACCGTCGATATAAACGGCGGAATAATTAAAGGCAACAAGTCTGTAGGCGGTAGTGGTGTCGCCGTGGTAACCGACCAGGATATTATTGATGCCTACATGTCGCAATCGACTGTAACTCTTGACTTTGTCTCAAGCTTCTTTGACGGATCTATCACCGAAAGCATGTACGACAGCACTATTGGTGTCGGCGGCGGAGTATTCTGCGGCGATACGCAGGCGACAATAGAGGACGTGACCTTGAGTGATAATAGTGCCGACGGTGTTAACTGTTCCGGCGGCGCGATTAGTTTCTATGGTGGAAGAGTAAGCCACTCAGTTAAAAACTGCTTATTGACCGGAAACTCTGCTGCCGATGACGGCGGTGCGATTTCCATTAAATTATTCGCGAAGCCGGAGATTAAAAACTGCACGTTCGTCAACAACCGGACAGACGGCATGGGCGGAGCAGTATTCAGCGATTGGAGTTCGGATGCAACGATTACCGACTCTATATTCCAGGGTAATAGTAAAGGCGCAGTGGCCGATGGAGATAAGGACTTTGATAATGCTGAAGAAAATGACGGCCTGAAAAATTCAACTGTGAAATTCTGTTTATTCCAAAGAAACTCAGATGGTGACTACGTGCTTTACAATCCCAATTCGGAACCGGTAAGCGTTGCAACCTATCTTGATATTAATAATATTAAATTCGTGCTTTACGATCGGAATACAGAACCGGTAACCATTACAACCGATATTGTGCCTAATGATACTAATAATATTCAAGGCGATCCGCTGTTTATCTCTGGGCCTTTAGGTGAGTATTATCTTAGCCAAATTAAATCAGGCCAGACTCAGAACAGTTTGGCTATTGACGCAGGCAGTGGCTTAGCAACTGAACTTGGATTATCTGATTTTACTACTCGTACCGATGGTGAAGGAGATTCGGACCAGGTTGATATAGGTTACCATTATCGTGATCCTGACGGTCTACCCCAGTACGCTTTGACAACCAGAGTGGCAAGTGGACAAGGTACCGTCGGACCTTCCAATGGTATTTATTACGCCGGCACAGTTGTGAAGCTAAACGCTGATCCTGTTGCCGGTTGGCGAATCTCAAAATGGTCTGGAACCGACAGTGATTCGACCAAAGCAACTGACAATACTGTAACCATACTTAACACTGATGCCATTGTTGAAGTTGAGTTCTACTTGCCGGCAGTGATTAACGTCCCCAGTGATTACCAGACAATTCAGGCTGCAGTCACAGCCGCAAATGAAGGGGATCAGATTATAGTCGATACAGGAGTATATTACGGTGGATATTCATCATACGCTCTGATGATCGACAAATCTGTTAAAATAACATCGAGAAATCCCCATGATCCCGACGTTGTGGCATCAACAATTATTAGAGGTAACAGAGGAGTTGGAAATTGGAACTACATTGGCGTTGTATTTAGATTGAATACGGATGCAGACACAGTCCTGAACGGCTTTACCATTGAGGATTTCGGTGGTAACTGGACTGATGGCGATGACGGAGACCGGGGTCAAGGTCATCCCAATGGCGAAGATGGTTACCCGGCTGAGGGTGCCGGAATCTATATTGAAGCGGGAGCCAGCCCGGTTATTAAGAATTGTATAATCAGAAACAATTTCATAACTGCAGGCGATGGTGGAAACGGTGTCGGGGCGGATCAAAACAACAACGCCGGCCGGGGCGGCTGGGGCGGCTGGGCACACGGTGCAGGTATATATTGCGGCCCATATACCAATCCGAAGCTGATTAATTGTACGATTGAGGGTAACATAGCCCGGGGCGGCAACGGCGGCAACGGTGGCGGTTATGCCACTCCCGGCGGTTATGCGAACTACGGAGGTAACTATAGTAGAGAAGGTAGCGCATTAAATCCTGTATATAATTATCCTCCCAATGGTATAGGCTCAGATGCGATAGAAGGTCATTTGTGGGAAGTCTGGGAATGGGATTATGCGACAAGTTTTGGGGTTATATACGGTCAATTAGATCTGACGTCGTATCTCAATGATTATAGATGGTATTCCGGATACGGAGGCGGCGTATTTTGTGACGTTGATTCCAACGTAACATTTGACCACTGCGAAATCAGGGGCAACCGCACCTATGGCGGCATGAGTGGTCAGGGAGGTGCTAGAGGGCCATCTGGAAGACAACAAGAACCTCTTGTGCCTTATGAAATACCGAGTTACGGTGGCGGTGTCTATGTTGCGGCCGACTCAACAGCTACGTTCGATGGCTGCACGTTCGAGGACAATGTTGCTTCTGAAACGCTTGTCGATCCTAACCATCGTCTTAGCCCTTATATCGGGTACGGCGGTGGTGTATCTGCCGAGAACAGCGCATTGATTTACTTTGCCGATTGCAACTTTGTCGACAATGCAGCAGATTCCGGTGGAGCAATATTCACCAACCACACCGATGTGACAATCGTGGATTGTAATATCGTATCCAATAATGCACTTCGTGGCGGTGGATTCCTTGGCAACGGAGCATCAGTAAACATTGTAAATACTATTGTCGCAAATAACCAGACCCTCTTGGATGTGAGCGATCCGAATGATGATGAAGTGCTTTCCATTGGCGCCGGTTTATGTGTCTTGTCGGCAGATTCGCTCATCCAGGATTGCAATATCAGTGGTAACCGGGCCGATGGTTCCGGAGGCGGCATATACTTACGAGGCGCAAACGAGTCGAGCATCAGTAACTGCCTCGTTATTAATAACGCTGCCGACCGGGATGGAGGCGGCATTTCCACAAATTGGTATACATTGACTACGATCGCCAATTGTACATTCTCAGGAAACGCGGCCTCCGGAACTTTAGGTGAGCAAGGCAATACTGGCCTTGGCGGTGCTCTATACTGTGGTTATGAGAGCGAAGCCATAGTCACTGACAGTATTTTCTGGAACAATTATGGATTGAAAGGGCAGGAGATCGCAGTAGGATCCGGCTTCGAGCTTGATCCGATGTGTGGTGCGGTCGCAGTCTTTCACAGTGACGTCAAATCCTCGTCGAATAACTTGTGGGTTGATATTGGCTGTGATCTTAGCTTGAAATCGAGCGACGGAAACATTAACTATGATCCGTTGTTTGTAAGCGGACCGAATGGTCGCTACTATCTCAGTCACGCCGGTCTCACTTATGTCGGTATCAATTATATCGGTGCTGTCCAGTTGCAAACAAGTCCCTGCGTCAATAGGGGTAGTGATTACGCAAGCCATGTTGGTTTGCTCGGATACACAACCCGCACAGACCATGTTCGCGATAAAGGCACGGTCGATATGGGCTATCACTACAATACTGAGGATAAATGCAGATTCGCTGACTTCATTTTTGATGGTGTTATTGACATACTTGACTTTAATATATTTGAACAGCTTGCTGAAAAATGGCTCGAGGAGCCTTGTTCGGAGGGAAATAATTGGTGTGACGGGGCAGATATTAGGACTGATGGACAAGTCGACGAGTATGACTTGTATTTCTTAGTAAATGATTGCAACGACGCCGCAGATATTAACGCTCCGATTCCAGATCCAAGTAAATGGGCAATAGAGCCTTATTTGCTTACATCGTCATCAATTAGAATGGCTGCCGAGATCGCCTTCGATGCCTGGAGCAGGGATGTCGAATACTTCTTCGACTGCAATACCCCCGGCGGGCACAGTAGCGGCTGGCAGGATAGTCCGCTATATATAGACTCGGGCATTACTATTGGTGTTGCATATGGCTATAGAGTAAGAGCGAGGGATAAATTTGGTAACATGACCGAATGGTCGGAAGTCCGTTATGCCGGTATTGATAACGTACCGCCGGCACCTGCTCCTCGCATAGAAACCATTAATGCGAATTCACCTACTTCAATTTCAATGATCGCGACGATTGCCCACGATTATAGTGACGTAGAGTATTCTTTCGAGAACACATTGGGTAATGGTAACAATAGCGGCTGGCAGGATGAGCCGAATTATACAGATGTCGGCCTTGATCCCAATACGGAGTATGGCTATCGAGTCAAAGCAAGAGACAAATCAGCCAGTCAGAACGATACCGACTGGTCAGAAACGGTTCTGTTGATTACTCCTGTGTCTCTTGTACCCCCTGTACCCCCGGATCTGGATCCTCCGCAGCCCGATCCGATGCAATGGGATTTAACTCAAGATGCCAACGGCATCGACGGAACGCCGCACGAAGTTTATGGCGTCGGACCCTTGTTTAATGATTATTACGCCGAGATGACAGCGGTAGTCGCTGTAGATGCCGGCGGCGGTCCTGTGGAGTATTACTTTGAATGTACTAAGGAACATGGCTTCGACAGCGGCTGGCAGAATAGTCCAATATATAGTATCTTAATAGGTAGAAGTGGACAAGGCTGGCTTTTCCGTGTCAGAGCACGTGATCAGTTCGGCAATATGACTGCCTGGTCGGTTGAGGACCCGGCCGACTGACTGTAATACAAACCTTTAAAAATACAGGGCCTCTCATACCGTTAACATGAGAGGCCCTTTGATTTACATACTTGTTTTCGGATAAAGCACTTATTTCGCCATCAGCGTTTGATAGCCGAAGTGCGCGATCAGGTGGTCGAGAATAACCATCGCTGTATAGTTTTCGGCAACCGGCCATATTCGGGACACAATCGTCGCGTCACGCCTGGTAATCGCAGCCAGATCCTTGTTCTCCATTGTGTACTTGTCAATCGTTCTCTGGGGTTTATCGATTGTAGGCGTCGGCTTAACCGCAAGCCTGACTATTATGGGCTGGCCGGTGGAAAGGCCGCCCGTAATACCGCCGGCATTATTTGAATCGAAAACAATCTTACCATCTTCTGAGTGCATCTGGTCGTTATTCTCATACCCGGTCATATCTTTGACGGCAAAGCCGGCACCAACCTCGACGCCTTTGACGGCACCAATTCCGAGCATTTTGCCCAACTCGCCGTCGAGCTTATAGAAGACCGGCTCGCCAAGACCCACCGGGATGCCGGTTACGACAACTTCAACGACGCCGCCGGCCGAGTCACCCGTAGCAGAGATACGATTACAGGCATCGACCATGCCCTGTGCGGCATCGATATCGGGACAGTTTACGATAGGGTGCACTCCATACTTGTCCCGGATCGCATCAGCGGCCATCTGAGGAGCCTTGGCCCGGATATCATCGATCTGCTGCTCTATCTCTGCCAGTATTCGGGCCTTCTCCAGAAATCGCATCTCCATGGTGATACGATTCTTGACATAAATCTCCTGATAAAACGGGTCCATGTCTCGCCGCATCGTTTTGTAATCGTCGGTATATTTCAGGGCCTTCTCGGCGGTGACATCGGGGCAGCGTACACCGGCGATCTCTTTCACATAGGAAAACACATCGATGCCGCATTTCTTCAGCACTTTCTTGGCGACGTATCCGGCCGCGACGATGGTCGATGTATAGCGTCCGCTGAAAATGCCGGCGCCTATCGCATCATCGTTAGGGCCGTACTTCATGAACGTAGCGTAGGATGCGTGACCCGGTCGCGGCGTGCGATTCGTGTCCTGGTATTGCTTGATATGGATGAAATGGCGGTCCAGGTTCGGAATCAGAATTGTTAGCGGCGTGCCGTTGGTGTGGTTTTTATTGCTGGCGTTTTCTATGGTGTCGGCTGAGTTCAGGCCACAATAAATGATTGGCAGGTCAGGTTCTTTGCGCGGGCTGCTCAATTCGTCCGCTCCCGGTTTTCTCAGAAGCAAATCACCGTAAATTTCCTGCTCCGTTAACAAAAGACCCGGCGGAACACCCTGCAGGACCGAGGTAAGGCCCTCCTGGTAAGAGCCGCCGGCAACCGTTACCTGGAAACAACGTCCAATATGACAACCTAACATTTACTTGTTCTCCTAAAATCGCTCGTGTAGATTCGTAGGGCGGCCACATTGGGCCGCCCCTACACACCTGTTAATTCAATATTTGCACCAACACTTCTCATCAATTCCACATAGCCGGGAAACGTTACATTGATTGCCTCGGCAGTGTCAATGCTGCATTCACCATCTATTTTCAAACCTGCCAGTGACAGTGCCATCACGATTCGGTGGTCCGCCCAGCCGTGCAGTTCAGCAGGGCTGGGTTTGCCGCCTCGTATTATAAGGCCGTCCGGCAGTTCTTCAACATCTACATCCATTTTTTTAAGCTCTTCAGCCATACATTTGATTCTGTCGGTCTCTTTGCTTCGCGCCTGGGCGACGTTTAGCAGCCTCGTCGTACCTTCGGCAAAGGCGGCAGTTACAGCCATAGCAGGCAGTGCATCCGGAGTTTTGTTCATATCAATCTCAGTACCCTTGAGTGGGCTGGCTTTAACCGTTACCGAATCCGGCTCGATCCTGATGTCAGCCCCCATCGCCTTTAAGTAATCGACTACCGCTTTGTCCGGCTGACTATCCGTGAAATCCAGCCCGAGCAAGGTTACCTCGTCTGCGATTAAAGCGGCTGCACAGAGGAAAAACGTAGCACTGGAAAAATCAGCGGCAACAGAGTCCTCAAAAGCCCTGTAGCTCTGATTTCCCCTGATTATGAATTGTCGCATCTGCTGATTTTCGTATTCGATTTGCTGCTTATCAAGCCAGTCGAGCGTCATTTGGACATAGCCGGGCTCGTTGAGCATAGTTACGTCGATCCGGGTATCTTCACTCGCCAGAGGTACGCACAAAAGCAGGCTGGATAGATATTGGCTCGTATAGGCGGCGATTGCCGTCTTTCCTCCCGCCAGTTTTCCCGCTATCTCGACCGGAACTTTACCATTGTTCTTTAGGCTCGCACATTTCGCACCCAGGTCGTTAAGCGAGTCGATTAGCGGCTCGACCGGCCGGGTCTGGATTTGTTCGTCGCCGGTAAAGGTCGTGGTCTGGCCGGATGGAGCCAGGGCGGCCGAACCCATGGCGATTCGCAGGGTTGTGCCGGAGTTACCAACGTCGATGATTTCCTTTGGAGGCGTAACCTTGCCGTTCGTACCGGTTACCTTCCACAGCTTAGGGTTGGAGGGGTCTATCACCGCTCCTAACGCCCGATAGCAAGCCACCGCGGCCTGGGTGTCGCTCGAATCCAATGGGGCGTGGATAAGGCTTTGCCCCCCTGCCAAAGATGCAATCGCGACCGCACGAATCGTATGCGATTTGGACCCGGGAATCGCCACTGTCCCTTTCAATCGAGATTTTCTTACAATCAACTTCATAATATCGTTTTGCTTATATCATAATGCGCATCGTATTTTTACCAGAAACAACGATAAATTGGAAGAAGATTTCTGTCTATGCAAATAGTAATAACACGCAGCAGGTTCTTCCAATCTCTATGCCGGAAAGAAAAAAGTGGCATACTATAAGCACCTTTATTATAATATAATTTCAGGAAATTTCAACGAAAACAAAGGCTTATGTCTCAGGAGGATATTATTATGGTTTGCGCATGTCCACATTGCGGGAAGAGGTTGAAAGTCAACGATAGCTTCGCAGGCAGGCAACTTGCCCTACATGCAAACAACCTTTTATGATTCCAAAGGCCCCGTTAGAAACGGCAAACAAACAAGGGGCAACAAAAACAATCCCAACAGCCGTTCAAGTGACAACTCCCAACAGTGCCTCACAACCACCTCCAGTACAATCATCGCCGTCTCCGATAGTAACTGCCGCTCCCAGGCCCTTATTAACGCATGATGCAGTGTTACCGCCTATAAAACAGGTTCACCCGGCAGGACCACCACCAATTCCGGAGACATTCATTGTTGGTAAAAAACCGACTATTCCGCCACTACCCGCAGGGTTTTCACAAGGTACAATGCAACAGGGAAATATGGTGCCATACAAGGGTAAGATCAGCGTTGGTCAGTACCGCCATCCTAAGGAGAAGGTGTATTTTTTTATTGCGGCAGTATTCAGCGTGCTCATATGGATCGTAGGGTTGCCGTTTCTGGCGATGATCATGTTATTCCTTTTTCCTGTCCTTTTGGCGGTGCTGATACTATCGTGGATAGCTCAGCATTCCTTCAAGGCGAAAGTTTTCGGGAATGCTGTGAAGGTGTCAGAATACCAGCACAACGAGATATTCGGTATGGTGCGCGAGCTATCGGCAAGACTCGGTATTAAGAAGATACCGTATGTTTTCATATATAGGCGCCCTTGTGTCTGATCCGGATCCAGTTCGCGGGCCTGACGGGAAGCGGAGGATGGACTTTGTACGTCGGGCTGATTGCGGTGTCCGCCACTTCGTAGATACGCCGCACAGGGACATCGCTTGCGACAATCGTCTTCCAGCCCGTAAGACCCCTCGCCTGGGCATGGAGGAACACCGTGTCAACGTCGTCAGGTAGCTTGACAAGGTGTCGGTACTGCGTGTCCACCCAATCTAACCCTGTGGTACCATCTAACGTCCCGTGCTTTACGCCGGACTCCCATCGCTGCTCCTGCCCATTCTCTTTCCAGACCACAAAGAACTTCGCGTCGTAGACACCTTTGTGCGTAACTTCGATCCATTTTCCGTTCGCAGGACGGAAGTCAACGGATTTTCTCTCACACTTCGGGTACTTGCTTGTACCTGACAGGTAATAGGTGATTCCTCCGGTAGTGGAAAAATCAGAAATATATTCGATATCTTTGATGCCCTCGCGTGATTCTATCTTGCCGTGGACAGTAACTTTGATGATATCGGGAGGCAGAAGATACTCATCAGTACGCTTTTCGTCTGTGCTCGAATGTGTCCAGGATCTCGCACAGTTTTTCGTGCTGGTATGTCCATCTATATAAAAGATCACATCATAGGGCACATTATATCGAAATCGAATGATGTTCTCGTACCACGCTATATCATCATAAGTACCGTCTGACGAGAATGTATAGGTCTGTCTTGTCTTGACGTGCCCCCTGGCCAGTGTGTGCCACGAGCCCTTTTCGTACTGAACGTGAAGGAGTACATGCCAAACATTGGGGCTAAGTGGTACTATCCATTCGCCGCTGGAGGGAATATACCCTTTCGAAGGCTGTTCGGGAGGCATCCACAACTTGCTCTGTCCGCCCTCATTCCACTTGAGATAAATCTTGTATTGGGTTTGGGGATTATTCTCTGTAAACTTGACCCGGATCCAATTTTCTGGGGTCGTCTCGCCAGCCTGTGCCCATGCCGAGTACGTCAGGTGGGCAACGATCCCAACCACAACGGCAACAAGTCTTAATCGAAGTATTTTGTTATCCTTTCTCTTCTTGTGGTTTCCCCGAAGTTAGGGTAACCGAATTCGTTTTCCGACCCAGGTCCCAGAAACCGGGATTTCCCGGATTGGCCTTCGGCTGCCGATCTTTCTGGCGATTCTATCGCCGGTCACAAGATCAACAAGTACTTGCCTGGTGGAGGGCGTATCCGCCTGCTACCAAGCCAAGATGCCGCCCAAATTGGTCTGCGTATAAGCGTTTCTCTCGGCCGATCACCAAACGGCTTATTACAGTTTACGTGCTTGCCCATCTTCACGGCCATCACACCGGCTGGAATGTATAAGTAGTCGGGCGTAGCAGCGACAACCTCATCGATGTTCTTCTTTTGATGGTTGGTATCATAGTACCAAATAACATTGAAATCCGTTGCTCCATAACCATTTAGTTCAATATCAGTCATTAGCTTGAAGTGCATGTCCCAGTCCTCCTCATGCAGGCCAATCTCATTCATCTGCTCAGTCGTCCAAATATGATACGGATCGTCCGCTGTCCAACTACCACTGCTGTATTTAGCCTGCACAGGTTAGCTGAAAAGACAGATTGTGATCGGTAAAGGGATTGTCCGCAAAAATCGTAAATACCTCGCCTTCGCCATCTCTATATCATCCACTCCCTCATTTTTAGTCACCAGGACAGCCGCCGCATCTCCGGCTACCAAACCTAACGAAACGAATTGATCAGACAAGTTGTTTTCCTCTGCGATGATCAATACGTAGTTTATCAGATGAAAACCAATTCAGTCAAGCACAAAATGTTTTTATTGTCTTTATACTGCTATTAAACACCTCCAGCGGCAATTTTGAGCAAATCAGCCTGAAAAAAAAGTGCACTTGGCTGTACGGATACAGCACACTTGCTAAGGCTCCGGAATGGGGAAAAATGGATTCCCGCTTTCGCAGGAATGACAGTGTGGCGCACGAACTAATTCCAATTGGTATGAGATCCGATTTGGAATGTGGAATATTAAAAAAAACCGCATATGATTGCGGGGCTAACTGTGGATTTGTGCCTCTATTCAGGCACGGTTGAATGTGTTATCGTTAGCCGGTTCCGAGTTGTCGGCCATCAAAGATTATTTCAATAATCTCAGTCCCAGCCGAATCCTTTCTTTTCTTCAAGTAATTCCTGTGTTCTTTTATTGATATTTTCAGCCTTTACTTTTGTATCCTGGGCTCTTTGGATTTCGGCCCTGCTTTCCTTGACTTGATTTTGCAGTTCCTCAAGCCGTTTAAGCAGCCATTCGTACGCCATTTGTTTACGTCTGACGATCATGTCATAGCGCAAACCGACCACCTCTTCGAGTTCTTTGGTAAGTTTTTCCTTTTCTCTCCGGCTTGTTGTAGTATGAATTTTACCAAGCAGTTGATCCCGCCTCTTTTGCAGCCGCAAGTCTTCGATAAGAACTTTCTCTAATTCGGGATTCCTCCTGCCCTCCTCGTAGATTCGGCCGTACTTCCTCCGGACCCGCTCGTATTTCTCACCGTAGAGATCGGGACTCCTCTCCTTCAATTTAGCTAATTCGTCCGCTTCCTCGGGCACATTCTTCGCAAGCCATTCGAAAAACCTGGCTCTCCTTTCTGCCTGCCATTTCTCTATCCGTTCTCCTACGACTTTGCGAAACTCCTCGCGGGCGTGTCTTCCAAGCTCCTCTCTGAATTTTTCGGGGTCCTTTTTTCGCAGCTCTGCAAGTTCCTTTGCCTTCTCCGGAGAGCGTTGTTTCAAGCCCTCCATAATGCGATCGATTTCCTCGTCCGTCAGTTCGAACCTTTCTCGCCCGGGTTCTCGTCCCGGTCCGAATCCCGGTCTTGGTCCCTGCCTTGGCCCTCTGTTCTCTTCTTCGGTGAAGATGCTTTGCTCATCTTTCTGGTTCCCGACACAGGGGCGAGTGCTTACAGCAAGTACTGCCGCCATCGCTAAAATAAAAATAATTGCGCGACTTTTATCCATCTGTCTTATCCCTTCCAGAAATCGCTATTAATTTCTATCAGTTCCATCTCTAATTCTACTATGGTGCTGTCGCCGTTGCCGGTATCCTCGCCCGACTGCAGGGCCATCACCTCGTCTTCGATTTGCTCGATTTGAGCGGTGTAAACTGCCAAATCCTCATCGTCAGCGGCAATATCGTTGCTTATCCAAAGTTCCGTCGGGATAAGCGAGGCTTGATTAAAATCTCTATTTTGTGGAGCGTCTTTTTCGAATAATTGCAGACTTACTGCGGCGACGATAAGGATTGCCGCTACGGCGCCCACGACTTCGTAGATGATTCGCCTGAAACGGTGCGCTCTTGCGGCCTGCAGGCGCATGGCTATTTCGGCCTTAATATTGGCTATGAGCATATCATCCGGCTCGGGCGCAGGATGCTCGCGAAATATCTGCTCGGCCTTTTGAATATCCTCAACGCAGCTTTCGGCCTGTTCGGCGTCGAAGAATTTCTCGAAAAGCTCTCTTAAATTCTCACTATTTCGATTTTCCATAATATTTAACCCTCCATAAATTGCCGCAGTTTCTTGAGCGCACGGTGCGTCTTTGCCAGTGTGGTCCCTATCGGCTCGGACCGCTTCTGTGCTATTTCCTTGAAACTTAATTGTGAATAGAAACGCAACATTATCAGTTCTCTTGTATCTTCGTCCATCCTTCCGAGTTGAATCTGCAGTTTGTCAGTCAACTCGCCGTCGGACTGCTTTGGTTCTATTGTTCCGATCTCGAATTCTGTTATTTGGACTTCGATCAATTTTTTCCGCCGCTGTTTACTACGTAAATGGTCGTGAAAAATGTTAGATGCGACCTTAAACAGCCAGCTTTCAAAAGATCCTCCCTTGTACGAACCGATTTTCTCCACTAACTTTACAAATAGCTCGCTAAGCAACTCATCACTGATGTCATTATTGCCCGTCAATCGGTAAAAATAACCATAACACCGGCTTGCATACATATCAACAATCTGAGAGAAGCACTTAGCATCGCTATCTTTGCAGCCAGTTATTATCCGGGCTAAGTCATTGCTTTTTGCCATATTCAAGCGTTTTTACGTAAATAGAGACGGTATCCGCGACTGATTTATTGCAAAAATCCAAAAAAAACGAGTTTTTGGATAACATTTGTGGTGCCTAAAAGTGTGCCATTTAATTATGTGCTGAATGAGAAATTATGGTTCGGCACATTGAAATCTGCTCATTTATAGGTCTTTTCGGCAATAAAAAGTACTGCAGTCCCCCTTCAGAGCCTTCCGGCTTCAATTAGGGATTATAAGATTTCTTCTCCCTCATCTTCATCGACATCTTCTTCAACGTCGAGTTTCCAGTTCTCAGTTTCGTCAAGCTCGTTGATTTCGCGCTGCATGTAACGGATGATTTTATCTTGCAATGGTGCTAATTTCCCGTACCACTTCATCATCCCCTGATAGCTGGCTACGAGCATATCCAAACGAATTAGCTGCCATTTGGCGATACACTCAGGCTCCTTGATATTGAGGAACGGATCGCATTTGAAGCTCCTTCTGCCATCCTGACCGATTTCACAAAACTCACAATCTTTGCACTGAATCATTTTGTCGCTCCAATCTGAATTGGCAAAAAACCGCCGTCTCCGACAAGATCACGAATAATAACGTGCCGCAAAGCTCATTGATTTTTGAACTGCGGACTTTTTGCCCTGACTTTTGAAATTTTATTTTACTTGCTAATTGTTTTATAATACCATACATTCTAAAAGCTTAAAACCCCTTTACGATAAAGATTTTATTTGTTTGTGGAGAAATGAATGGCAAAATCGAGACGCAGACGCAAAGTGGGCAGCAAAAAAAGACGTGCCCGCTGGAAAATTAGGCATAAAATAAGCTAACCACCGATAGATTTTCTATCGGGGATCAAGTTGATGCGTAAATAAGCGACCCTATTTACGCATAAGTATATTTATGTACAAAGTCAATACGCAGCACGGCAAATGAAACATTTCAGTATCACTTTCAAGCCCGATGGCAAGCAAATCTCTATTCATTCAGGTGCGACACTTATCGAGGCCGCAGGTCAGGCCGGCATTATCCTGAACACCGTTTGCGGCGGCAAGGGAACATGCGGGAAATGCCTTGTCTACCTTGAGCCGGATGCCCGGGAGGTTCTCGCCTGCCAATATAAAATCGACAGCGATCTTACAGTCACAATCCCCGTCAGCTCCAAATTATTCGAGCAGCGGATTCTTACTGAAAGTGTTGATACGAAGGCTCAAATTCAGCCCAACGTATATAAAAAGTATTTGCGGGAAGGTTCGGCCACCATGATATTTGGTCTTGCCGTCGATCTCGGTACAACCACCGTCGTCGCCAGGCTCATCGATATGGCCGGCGGCCAATGCCTGGCTACCCAAGCCGCCCTGAATCCCCAAACTCGCTTCGGCGACGACGTCGTCAGCAGAATCGCATACGCTCAAACCGGCAAAGAATTCGCCGATCTGCAGGAAGCCATAATTGACTGCATAAACGACCTGACCGCGAAACTCTGCAAAAAAGCCGCTATCGAGACAAACGACGTCTTCGAAATGTGTGTTGCCGGCAATACGACGATGAACCACATTTTCCTCGGGCTGCCCATAACCCAGCTCGGCCAGGCGCCTTACGAGGCCTATTCGCTCGATGCCCACGAAGTGACTCCCGGCGAGCTTGGCCTGCAGATAAATCCCGCCGGCAATATCTATACCATAGAGAATATAGCCGGCTTCGTAGGGGCCGATACTACTGCCGTGGCCCTTGCGGCTGATATAGATTCGGCTGAGGAAATGACGCTGATAGTCGATATCGGCACGAACGGCGAGATTGTTCTCGGCACGAAAGACAAACTCTACGCAGCAAGCTGCGCCGCCGGCCCCGCCCTGGAAGGAGCACGTATCACCTGCGGCAGCAGGGCTTTCGATGGCGCAATCGAGGCTGTCGTAATAAACGAAGGTGACATCGATCTGGATGTAATCGGAAACGCCCCGCCCCGCTCGATCTGCGGCTCAGGCCTGATCGACGCCGTCGCCGTCATGCTGGACCTTGGCGTCATTAACGGGACCGGCCGCTTCGTCGAGCCGAAGACGCTGGAGCATAAACTGCCGCCGGCCATCCTCGCACGATTCTTCGAGCAGGACGGCCAGCCCGCCTTCCACCTTGCCGGAGCCGGGAATAGTTCGGTCTTTCTGTCCCAAAAAGACATTCGCGAGATGCAATTAGCAAAAGGTGCCATCCGTGCCGGCATCAAACTCTTACAGCAAAAAATCGGACTTGAAGATTCCGGCATAAAGCGAATCCTTTTAGCCGGCGCCTTTGGAAATTACATCCGCAGGCAGAGTGCCCTGCGGATCGGCCTTTTGCCGGCGGTTCAGGCCGAAAAAATTCATTTCGTCGGAAACGCAGCCGCCGCCGGCGCACAGATGATACTGCTCAGCCGGCAATGCCGGGACCAGGCCCGCGAATTGGCACGTAAAATCGAATATGTCGAAATAGCTCACGAGCCCGACTTCCAGATGGTCTTTGCCGAGTCGATGTCATTCAATACTTAGCACGTGTGTAAGAACTCTTAATCCTCACTTTTGTCATACTGAGCGAAGCGAAGTATCTGGGATTAGAACAAATATATTGAGGGATTCTTTTTTACCTGAGAAAATGCGAAGAGCACTTAAAATAGTCTTAGGTGTAGTATTGGTTCTCGTCGGCGTGCTCGCATTGCTGACACCGCTAACCCCGGGTTCCTGGCTGGCGCTTATCGGCCTGGAGATCCTCGGATTGAGGCTCCTGGTTGAACGCAAGATAATCTCTTTCCTCCCGCAAAAATACCGCCGCAAGGCCAGAGAACTGTTCAAAAGAAAAGTGAAAAAACAATAAGCTCGTTCCGGCTCGACGGTATTTCAAAGCGACTCGCAGACTCAAAATGTATTACCACGAATTAATCCAGCGCGGCCTCGGGTTTCGCCCTTGGCCGCAACCAAAAAGTTTGTCTTGTAGAAAAGCTTCGTAAAATGCTACAAATAAAAAAGTTACGATTGGTCAAAACAAAAAACGAGCATAAAAAACAACGTTTTCAAAATTTTACTATATATTTCTTTCAATAACCATTCACCAGAATTCTGGTTAACTGGCGATATTCGTCAATTGTGGTGACTACGTATTGTTTGAAAAAAAGCCCCTGCTTTCGGAGGAAAAGTGTGTATAAAAAGCAAGAGCCCTAAAGAGCTACAAGTATCAAGCTCGCAACTCTTATTAATGTTTAATTTTGATAATTCTTTTACAGTGTTCTGCGCCTGCGCAGCCAGCTTACAAAGCCAACGCCAATGCTGCCCAATAAAATTGCGCCAGGGGCGGGTATTACACTTCCGTAAGCCTGTATTTCTGATACGGCGAAATACAAATCAGGAGTATCACCCATATTCCCTTGGAACATTAGGGCGTTGGTCACGATGGGTGATGGAAGCATAAAGCGTTCCGTATCATCAGCAGGATTCGGTCGAGTTTGCATGCCCCAATTCGATGGGTCTGGCACGATATCGTAATTTGGCACATCCCATGCCAATTGCCAGGCACTGGTTCCCATGTCCCAATAGTACAATTCGTAGGCATCGTTATCGTCTGCCTGCACAACAAGGCTTTCGATGTTAAACGTGTTGCCGAGATCAATAGTTATCCAGCGGGCAGCGCCGTCATTAGAATCCCACCAAACAGGTCCCTGGTCGAATTGTGTACCCCGCGGGAAAAAGACCCCATCCACAATTGTATTTGGATTGACCGTTAATCCTCCTCCCCATCCACCTGTGAAAAATGAACCGCCATTAAGCGTCACATTTGCATTCAGAGCCACATTAGTGGTGGGGCCGGCAACACTGACATTTGCTCCGAGAGCAGCACACATTACTATCACTGATATTCTTTTGAGCATTTCATTCACCTCTTTCTCCTCTAAATGAGCCTTAACAGCACAATAATAAGTCTTTGACAAGCGTCACACTAACATTCAACCTGAAGGATCTTGCGCAATGATCCTTCGGATTGTACATAAGTAGAGTTGCCAGTCAGGCAAGATTGGTCGGACCACGAAATACGTGGCTAAGAAAGATACGGGTGAAAAACAAGTGTTTTGCCTTACACCACTCCTCTGTTTCCTGCCGTATTACCTAACTTCCTACTCTATTCCTCACCTGATCACACATCAGGCTTTGCCCAGGAACAGCGGATACGTAATACGCCTTAAAGTCAAGATTCGTAGAAACTTCCACATATTGTTTATCTAAGTTTACCAGACATCCCATATTAATGTCAAGGAAAATTTCCCAAATTTTCATAAATTTTTTGCTCATTTTTCAGCGAGATCGAGAAATTATGTCACAGAAAGGGCATTTAAAGTTCATCGAGGATGTTTATTGTAGTGACTAGTGCCACGTCACGCTTAAAGATTTGGGTAAAGAGATTTCAGTTTGACTCGGGC
>CAYTNN010000079.1:0-18525 GCA_964439135.1 uncultured Pirellulales bacterium | reverse complement strand
CGCTACGATTTCATGGGCTTTCTCAATAAACCCAAATTCCTCGAAACCCCGAACATGGACCGTATGGCTCGCGAAGGTGCTTACATAAAAAACGCCACCGTTTCAACGTCTCTGTGTTCGCCCAGCCGAGCCAGCATCCTGACCGGCCAATACGCTCACAAGCATGGAGTCGTCGACAATAACACACGTGTTCCGGAAGGCACACACTTCTTCCCGCAGGACTTGCAGAAAGCAGGCTGGCAAACCGCCTTCATGGGCAAATGGCACATGGGCGGCGCCAGCGACGAACCCCGACCCGGCTTCGACAAGTGGGTCAGCTTCAGGGGACAGGGCGTCTATTTCAACCCAACTTTTAACATCGACGGCAAGCAGGTAAAACGCGAGGGCCACGTCTCCGACCTGCTCACCGACTATGCGCTGGACTGGATCAAAAACGATTGCGACTCCGGCAAGCCTTTCATGTTGTACCTCTCTCATAAAGCCGTTCACGCCATGTTCAAACCGGCCAAACGGCACCTCGGCAAATACGATAACGTCGAACTCGAATATCCCCAAAGCATGGCTGATACCGAAGAAAACTACAAGGGCAAACCTGACTGGGTCAAGGAGCAGCGTAACAGTTGGCATGGCGTGGACTACATGTATCACGGCCAGATGGATTTCGACACCTTTTACCGCCGGTACTGCGAAACCCTGCTCAGCGTCGACGAGAGCATCGGCCGGGTCATCAAGTATCTCGAAGATAATAATCTCGCTGAAGACACCCTCGTGATGTACATGGGCGACAACGGCTTCGTTTTCGGCGAGCACGGGCTTATCGACAAACGTCACATGTATGAAGAATCCATGCGCGTGCCGTTTCTGGCGTGGTGTCCCGGCATGATAAAACCCGCTTCGGTTATCGAAGAGCTTATCCAGAACATCGACATCGCCCCGACCATCCTGGATGTTGCCGGTCTCGAAATCCCGGATCGTATGGACGGGAAATCCTTCCTGCCCATCCTGCAGGGCAAAAAGATTCCATGGCGCGACTCTGCCTTTTACGAATACTACTGGGAGCGAAACTTCCCTCACACTCCGACCACTCATGGCGTACGCACCGACCGCTACAAGTACATACACTATCACGGTATCTGGGAGATTGACGAACTGTACGATCTTAAGAACGATCCCGAGGAAATGAAAAACCTCATCGACAGCCCCGAACACCAGAAGTTGATTAAGCAGCTCAACAAACGCATGTTCGATTGGCTGGAAAAAACCGATGGCATGCTGATTCCGCTGAGGCGTGACAGTGGCGGCCGTGCGGTCGAGCGCAATCCCAATAAGATCAGAAAGTAACGGCCCAAAGGGGCCTGTTGAAAAAACACAGAGACGATTGAGATTGCCGCGCGATTCTTCGAATCGGCTCCTTGGGGCCAGGCCCGCAATGACACGAATACGCACTTCTTGTCATTGCGAGGAGCGTAGCGACGAAGCAATCTCGGCTTTTTCAATGGGACCAAAGGCTCCTACTTATCTTTGACCACGGGTGCGGTTTGCTCGGCGTTTGTTATGCCCGGCGGCAATTCCATGATTTTTATATTGCGGAAATGGATCTCGGCGCCTTCGGACTCAAGGCAGATGTAGCCTTTCTTGACCGAAGCCTTGCTGATTCCGTTGACAAACTTTCCGTTCACCGACAATTTAACGACGCCATCAACGGCCACAACATCGTATGTGTTCCACTGGCCTTTGCCCTTGCAGCGGTTCTCGATGGATTTGCTGCGGCTGCCTCGCGGATTGTCCGGGACCGTTTCCAAACCGTTTGCGCCGAAGACTTCGCCGTGCACATAGGCGATTGGCGGCAGCGTTCCATCATCTCGCTTATGCAGCTTGACCCAATCAAGCTCCAGCATTTGTACTTCGAGGCCTTTGGGTAGCTGCTTGCCGGCGGGTACGGTTCCTCCGCTCCAGATAAACGTGCCGGAATTGCCGCCCGCCTCCATGTGCATCCATTCTATATGCAGGATGAAGTTTTCGTATTGCTTATCCGAGCGCATGACCCCGATGGGGTGTCCGGTGCATACGAGCAATCCGTCACGTACGGACCACGTATCCTTGTCGGTATTTACGTTGACCCAGCCCGAAAGGTCTTTGCCGTTGAATAGTTCGCGAAACTGCATTGGTTTGGCGGCTCTCGCCGGACTTTGTCCGCACTGCAGGACGACTGCAATAAGAATCAGTACCTTTACAAGTGTTCTCATGATCTTTTCTCCAATTTCATTTCCGGTTTCAATTCAAACTTTGTTTACTTTTTATTCGTTTCCTTTACACGTCGCACAAAGCGACCGCTTCGCTAAGGCCCTCAAGCGGATCGCGGATGGGGATAAATTCATGCCCTATATATCCGGTAAAACCCGTCTGAGCAATGGCTTGCATAATCGGCCTGTAATTGATTTCCTGCGTATCATCGAGTTCGTGGCGTCCGGGATTGCCGGCTGTGTGATAGTGACCGATGTAGTCCTTATACTGGCGGATGCGTGAGATAATATCGCCGTCCATGATCTGGACGTGGAAGATATCAAAGAGCAGTTTCATCCGGGGCGAACCTACCTGCCTGACGATCTCCATGCAATAGTCCGTATGGTCGCCCTGATAGCCGGGGACGCCAACCATTTCGACGGGCACGCGGCTGTTCAGAATTTCCAGGCAGAGATTGACCTTTTTCTTTTCCGCATAACCGACGATCTTCTTATACCCGGCGACACAGTTACTTATGCCCTCATCGGGCGGGATGTCTTCGGCGAGTCCCGTAAATGTAATTACGTTCGGAAAGCCGAAGTCGGCGCAGGCGTCGATGCCCTCGCTGATCTTACTCAAACACATCTCGTGGTACTTCGGATTGTTCATTCCCTTGTCGAACCAGTGACTGTTCGCCAGGGCACAGGCAAGGCCGTGCTTCTTTAGTATCGGCCAGTCCTTCGGATCGACCAGCTCGACACTCTTGCAGCCCAACTGCCGGGCGATCCGGCAGGTTTTTTCGATATCCCAGTACTTCGAAAAACACCAGTACGCGATCGACTGGTTGATGCGTCCTTTCGTGACGGTCTTTTTCGTCTGCCCGTTCGCATTTGTACACATGCGAAAAGCGGATGCCCCGGCCAGAGCAGTTCCTGCCGCAGCCACACAACGAAGCATGTCCCGTCGGCTTAAACCGCTTGTATTAAGAGCATCAAATCGATGTGTCTTGTCCATTAGAGTTTCCTCTATTTAACACTAACCTATTTATTCTTTTCCTCAAGCTCAGATGCTGTTAAGCAGGCCAGGGTACTGCTCCGAGCTTTTTGGTTTTCTCAGGGAGGTTGAATATCCTGCGGGCGTTGTCGTGCATAATCATATCCGAAAGCTCATCCGCCCGGTCGAGGCTGAGCCAGCCTTCTTCAACCAGTTCCGACAGGGCCAGTGCGATGCCCCGACGCGCGACGACGGCATGGCCCAGCACCGGCTCGACGGGGATATAGTCGCCGCCGAAAGTAAGGATCTTATTGGCCGGCGCCGTGACGAGGTATTTTTTTAGAAAATCTTTAGCCGCGATGGGATTTATAATCCACGACCAGCACATGTCGATATAGGCGTTCGTGTAATGCTTGGCGACCGAAAGTATCTCTTCATAGTACGGATAGCAGATGTGCATAAAGACAAATCTCGCATCGGGAGTCGTCCTGCACAGACTTGTCGCGGAAGCCGGATTATTAATCAACCTCGATAACGGCATGCCGTTCTGGCCGGCGTAGTAACCGGTGTGGAGCTTGACGGGCAGATTCGCCTTCGTCGCTGTCTTGACCGAATACCAGAAAAGATGGTCTTCGAGCAGTTTCTGTTCTTGCGAAGTCAGATCTTCGCCGGAAATTCTTTTTTTGAAAACAGGCTCGGCTTGCTCGATGGGTACATCCTCGTAGTCGATGTCCCGGCTGTAGGCATTCTGCGATTTGACCGCCACGGCATATGGGCCGTACGTCTCAAACCACCAGTCGATGACGCGATACCAGTCGGCGAGAGTTTTCACGTCGATGCCGGCCGGTTTTGCATACGCCTCGATATTGGGCCCGGCAAACATGCCGACAATGCTGATATCCTGCATCAAAAGGGTGGGCATAGCGGACTTGCGAAAAGGTTGCTCAAGGGCATTGACCTGGCAGGATTCTATGCCGCCTTTTTTGCAGAGGATTTCCTCGTAAAAACCTTTACGGCAGACCTTTTCGTAGCCGGAGACGACCTTTGCTATTGTCTCGCCGGAAAGTTCGGGAACATCGTAGAGTTGCTGCATTGCGATTTCCACGGCCATGCCGTAACCGGTGTTTCGCACAGCGGGCCAATACGGTGCGAGAATCTTCCACTTGTCGAGAGGCGCGACGTCGGGCGAAAAAAATCTGTCATACTCGGCCTGCGGCATGCCGCACGTGAGCATATCCGAGTCTATGTAATGGCTCAGCAGAAATGACCAGTCATTACGCTGAATCCGGCGGTTAGAGGCGTTCAGACGGTCACGCTCTTCGATAAGATGTTCGTGCGTGTCTATCAGGGGCGTGGAAAAGACTTTGGCAAAGACAGATTTGCGTATGTCACTCTGGCCGTCCATTTCTTTGCCGGATATGCCGGGGAATTGCTGGCCGTAGGCCTGGTTGGCAAAAAACGCCATGGCGCCGATTGTGCCGATACCCTTCAACGTAGTCCTGCGGGAAATACTATTTTTCTTTTTCAATTCAGAAACCTCCAATTTATTTGGGCTTGCGGATTAATGTTATTTTTTGTCCTGCCGAGGTTTTGATTACCAGGTCGTTTCCATCTCTCGTGAAGGCATTCTCTGCGGCGCCTTCGAGTTCGTACCCATTTATATCGAACGGATTTTCGAGTCGGCATAGACCGCCTTTTTCCGAGATTATCGTAACCGAATGTGTTGCTCCACCTTTACGTTCCGCGGAAACAAGAAAAGCACCTTCGGCCCGGAGCGTTTTGAAAGATATGTTATTCCAATCGGCCGGTACCGCCGGGAAGATGCGGATTGTTCCGCTGTAGCTTTGCAGCAGCATTTCCTGCAGGCCCGCCGCTGCGGCGAAATTCCCTTCCAGTGTGAACGGTCTATAGCGGAAATTCGAGTATCCCTTCCCGGATTGGTCGCCGTTGCAATGGAAACTGTTGCGAAGGCAAAACGCCGTCGAGAAAATCTCAAGTGCCTTTTCGGCTTTTTCACCGTCTCTTGCCCTCGCGGCCATGCTTGCCAGCCAGCTAAAGCTGTATCCGCACCACTGTGACGTTCCGCTTTTTTCGAGATCGGCCATGGAAGCTTTGATAATTGCCCGGTCTTCCGGCCCGTTTTCCCAGCGGACCAGGCCTAGCGGATGTACCGCCATCAAGTGCGAAAAATGCCTGTGCGAGGCGGCAAGAGGATAGTCCTTTGCGACGAGTATTTTCTGACTCTTCGGGTCGAGCGCTAAATCGGGCATTTCGGCTAAAACTTCCCGCCAGTGCTTAGCCTGCTGGCCGTTACCGGTTTCCTCGGCCAATTCTGCGGTCTTCTCGAACACCCAGCGAATAAGGGCGAGGTCGTAATTGGTAATTGTGGAAAACCACGCTTCCAACCGGTTATCGTTTATTTCCGGCGAGGAGCTTAAAGGGAGAGTGCGTTTGCCGTCAGGGCCTTTTTCAGTTATAGCTTCCAAAAAGACGGCTGTTTCACGAAGCCACGGGTACGCCCGGTTGGTAAGAAAATCCCGATCCATGCTGTATCGCCAGTGTAGATAGAAATGATGGGCCAGCCAGGCGGCGGTCGTTGCCGAATGGGTGTACTGGTGCCAGCCGCCGATCTGTTCCTGATTCAGATCCGCAGTCATGGGAACGTTCAGGCCCGGCATATCGAAGAACCGCTTCGTCCAGGTCTGGGCATTCTGCTTTGTTTCCCACAGCCAGTTTACGAAGCCGAGCGCTCCATCGAGCTGGTTGCCGCTATAAGCCGGCCAGTAGCACAGTTCGGTGTTCAGGTCGTGATGGTAATCCCCCTTCCACGGCGGGATTTTCATATTATCCGCGGTCCAGGGGCCCTGCAGGGATATGGGCGGCGTGTCGGGCCTCGCTGCGGCACCGAATTTATACATCTCAAGGTACCACTGTCGTTCGATGATTTTATTGGGAATCCGGACCGAGGATTTGTCCCAGTATGAATCCCACCATTGACGATGCGTTGAGACGGCGTTGGTAAATCCCGATTGTAGTGCTTTTTCGCAATTGCCGCGGGCGGTTTTCAAAGGATCTTCGGATTCGTTCGAAGTGGCAATTGACCATGCCCCAACCCAGACCGATTGAGACTTGCGCCAGCAGACTGCTACGGCGAACCTGAATCCACCCCAGCCTTGCTGTAGATAGCCGGTCCAGTTATCGCCGCTGGATTCGAGAGGCGCTTCGTATCTCAGGCTCGCAAGGTCGCCGGCGCTGATTTTGCCGGGCCCGGCATCGTCGGTAATCTTACCTGCGAAAGGCGGCGCCAGCAGCTTGATGCTGACGGCTCGGGCTGAGCTTATGCGAATCATCCCGAACGGCTCGGATGCGTGGATAAAAACCTCTGCTTTGCTATTGCCCCCGAATTCGACCGCAGCCGCGGCTCCGGCAAGGTCCAGTGAGGCACTCTCGAAAACGGCATCGCCGCCGAGAGTCAGCTCGATGCGTCCGGCAGGTATTTTTGTCGGGCCGGGATTGCCGTACGGGTCGTCATAAAGGCGATGGAGGTCCGACAATCGGCCTTCTTTCACCCACTGTCTCATGGTTCGATATGAATAATCTTTGCCTTGGAATTCCGGAACGGGTCGAAGGTCCCAAAGGTCGGTTCGGTCGAGCGATATTCGTAAGGGTTTGCCGTCCCCCCAGACTAATGCCCCGAACAAACCATTACCTAATGGCATTGCTTCGTCCCAGACCGTTGCGGGTGTCTTGTAATGCAGGCCGTGCCCGGTTTCGGGCTGTCCGTAAGTAAAAGCCGCCAAAGCAAGGCCGGCGAGAATTGAGTTGAGATATGTTTTAACTAATTTTGAGAGATGCATTTATGATTCTCCGTATATGTCCACAGGTTTCATGATTTTCTGATTATATTGCTCTATATGTAAAATGTCTCGTGAAATATATTGAAGCTCTGAGTTGGTGAGAATACAATTAGCGTAGGGTGCGATGTATCGCACCTTAAATTATCAATTGAGCAATGGTGCGATACATCGCACCCTACGAGAAAGGGGTTTTTCAATGAACGTACAGCATAATACTCAAAAACCAACCACCTCCCGCAGGGATTTTCTGAAAGCAACTTCCGGCGTGTTAACCGGCGCGGCTCTGGCCGGCGCTATTGGCACGCGGGCCTATGCAGGCGAAAGCAACGCGATAAAGATCGCACTGGTCGGCTGCGGCGGACGCGGGACAGGGGCGGCGGCAAATGCCCTCTCGACCAGGGGGCCGACCAAACTTGTAGCTATGGCCGATGTCTTTGGGCAGCGTCTTGAGAGCAGTCTCGACAATCTGAACAAATCGTTCGCTAAACAGATCGACGTATCTGCCGGCCGGAAGTTCATCGGAATGGACGGTTACAAGAACGCGATTGACACTATCGCTCCGGGTGGGCTCGTCATACTGGCGACGCCTCCGGCGTTCCGCCCGATCCATGTCGAATACGCCGTGGAAAAAGGCTGCAACGTTTTCATGGAGAAATCGTTCGCCGTCGATGCACCGGGAATTCGCCGCGTGCTCAAGGCAGGCAAGGCGGCAGAGCAAAAAAACCTCAAGATTGCCGGCGGCCTGATGAGCCGCCATTACATACCGCTCGAACAGGCCGTCGAAAAACTGCATAATGGCCTTATCGGCGAGGTTATCACCTGCTGGGCCTACCGCGAGCATGCCCGGGTCGGATTCTCTCCGAGAGCCGCCGGCATGAACGAACTGGCCCACCAGATCCGCAACTATTCCAACTTCACGTGGCTTAACGGCAGCTTTATCCTCGACTGGCTCATCCACAACCTCGACGTCTGCTGCTGGTGCAAGGACGCATGGCCCGTATCGGCCCAGGGCCAGGGAGGCCGGCAGGTCCGTACCGAACCGGACCAGTTGTTCGACCACTACTCGGTCGAATATACGTTCGGCGATGGGACCCGGTTGCTGGCACAGGGCCGGCACATGGACAACTGCTGGGGCTTCTTCGGTGACGTTATCCACGGCGCGAAAGGCTCGGCCGTGCTCGGTGAGGGAGTTTCCGATCCGCGTATTTTCAAAGGTCATCAGCAGACCTCTGCGAATGTAATCTGGAAGTACGAAGGCCCGCGATGCGATGCCTATCAGCACGAGCACGATTTGCTTTTCGATGCGATCCGCAACAACAAGCCCTACAACGAGGCCGAGCGCAGCGCCTACGGCGCCATGACGGGTATCCTTGGGCGTATGGCCGCTGAGTCCGGAAAGTTAATTACGTGGGAGCAGGCGTTGGCTTCGAACATAGAGCTGGCGCCGGGTCTGGATAACTATACGATGGACTCCGATGCGCCGATCATGCCGGATGCTAAGGGCGGCTATCCAGTTGCGATGCCCGGAATAACAAAAGTACTCTAAAAGGAGTTTTGAGTTTTTAGTTTTGAGTTATATGCCGGGTCGTTGGCGTTTTTAACGCAGCGAAAGCCGTAGATGTCGTATCCGAAGCAAACGTCCGCGTAGCCGGGATTTTCATTATAGCGATAAGCAGAGCTGCAGCTCTCGGCGCTGAATTTCCACGCCCCGCCTCGCAGGACTTTGGTCTCGCCTGTTTCGGGGCCTCTCGGATTTTCTTTAGGACTTTCCTGGTAGTAGTCCACCTTATAAAAATCGTTGCACCATTCCCAGAGGTTGCCGTGCATGTCGTACAATCCCCACGGATTCGCCGGCTTGCCGCCGACCGGCCGGGGTTTGCCGCCGGAGTTGTCCTCGAACCAGGCATAAGCCTTCAGCTTCGATGCATCGTCCCCGAAGAAATACGCAGTTGTTGTTCCCGCCCGGCAGGCATATTCCCATTCCGCTTCCGTCGGCAGCCTGTAGCCGTTTGCGGCGAAATTACATTTCCATGTATCCAGTTCGTAGCAGGGCTCAAGTCCCTCAGACTCGGAGCGGGCGTTGCAGTATCTTACTCCGTCGGACCAGCGCATCTGCTCGACCGGATTTGTATTTGCCTTCCAGCGAGAAGGATTATCTCCCATCAGTTTTTCGTATTGCTCCTGTGTCACCAGGTTCGTGTCGATATAGAACGCGCTGACGGTAACCTCGTGCGGCGTCGCGTCTATCTCATTCTCATAGCCCATCGTAAACGTCCCGCCCGGAAGCAGGACCATCTTAGTTCCGGATTCGGTCTTCGTTTCGCTCGATGTATCGTCCGGGGCTTTGCGGCTGCAACCTTCGAGCAGGGCGATGGTCCCTGTTAATAAAAGTGCTGCTAAAATATAATGTTTCATGATTTTAGATTTCCTGAATTTCGCTGTTGCTCTTAAAGATTACAGTTTCAATAGTCCGCCCATATTTCATAACCGTCGGCACACCGAAGACATTTGGTGCAGCGTGCTCTTATCTGTTGAGCTATTGCGACGGCCTTAGGTGAACTTGTGCAGCCGTAGCCGGCTTCCTGAAACAGCTTCCTGGTTATCCTGTGACACTGGGCGACAAGATCGTCCTGGGCCCCGCCCATTCGCCTCCATTTCATGCTGAGATCCTCGTAGGCCGGAAGATTTCCCGGCTCCTTCTTTCGGGTCAAAGCTTTGGTCTGTTGGGCCAGTTCATCGGCGTATTTCAGGCTCATTATAAGCTCCTCCTTACTGTGATATTCCTGCGGTATCTCCTGCACAATTGCCTCCATCCGGTCGAGGTACGGTTTCAACTCGGCTGCGGATTTTCGCGTCTGATTCAGAAATTCCATCATGTCACGGGTAAGGTCCTGATATTCGCCGATTCTCCCCATGTGCTGCGTGACGAAATAGACCATGTCACCGACTGCTCCCTCGACGTATTCTTTCTTCTGCACTTCCTGGCCGGCATTGAAGACGGCCTGTATTGCTTCGGTGCATCCGCACGTACAGGCGCGGCGAACGCCCTCGCCGCCCCTTCGGTGGTGCGTTCTCAATTTGCGGCCCGGCAGGTCGAGTATCGTATCGCACATCTGCCTGCCCAGCGTTGCCTTCATGATATCGACTGGAGTCAGAACAGAGGCGGGAGTATCCTTCCTCTCTAAAAAATAGATGATCGATTGCCCTTTAGGCGGTATTTTCTTGCTGAGACGATATGAGGCGTTATCACTGCTGAACCAGACGGGATAGGTGTATTGACCTATTACGCCCCGCCAGATATTGCCTTTGGATTCTCTAAAGGCATAAGTGGTCTGCACCCGGCCTTCGGAGAGTTGTGTGATCCATTTTGCCCGAAAGGGCCTTTTCCAGTCTATTGTGACATCCTTTTCCAGGTAAGCGGGCTTTAACTCTTCCTTATGCCAGATACCCGGTGCGCTTAGCACCGCCAGATACAGACTTTTGCCGTCGTTGTCAAAGTCAACAGACTCGACTAAACGTGGCCCTTGCTGATTATCGCCCAGTAC
Source organism: uncultured Pirellulales bacterium (assembly GCA_964439135.1). GTDB lineage: Bacteria > Planctomycetota > Phycisphaerae > Sedimentisphaerales > Anaerobacaceae > JAFGPJ01. The sequence continues at coordinate 7,907 of CAYTNN010000079.1, read as the reverse complement.
AAGTTTCATTTGCTGCTTGCCCTCCGGCCAGGTGACAACAAGCATATCGTTTTGGCCTGCGAGCAAACCCACAAAAAGATTTTCCGTAGGAACACAAAGCGTATTTGTCAAAGCGTATTGGCCGGGACTGAATATCAGGTCGTCGCCAATAAAGCTCGGCACGACGCCGTGCTCGATGGGGCTGATAAGGCTTATCCCCTTCATGTTCCGGCCCGGTTTGATATCGACAATACCGGCCCTGTCGAACGCTATTACTGCCGACAGACTTTTTCCTTCGCCGGAGAAAGTCACCTCCAGAGCAGCGTCCTGGCCCGTATTCTGCAGAATCAAACAATGTGTAATCCTTGCCGGTCTGCCTTTAAGTTCAAGAGGTACAAATTCCAGCTTTTTGCTTTTCGAATCTGCTTTCGGGTAGATAACCACGCAACCTTTTTGCGACTGGAACACCGCGGTTAATCGCTCGTTTTCCACCACCGTATCCCCGTTGAAAGCGTATTGGCGGCCGTAATAACCCGGATCCGAAGATGCAGTCGCCGGGTCACGTTCGAGCATAAGAAGATCGGTGGGGACAAGTTTCCAACTCGTTCTATTCTGCAAATCGACTGTATCGCCAAAAGGCGACATCGTGTCCCATATCAGCGTGTTCGTCGTCTTTCCTTCAAGGTCGGCTGCTAAAATGCCCGTGCCCATTATAAGCAAAACAATCAGCGCCGTCTTCCGCAAAAACAATCCATAGCTGCCAATGCCTCGATCAGACTTCATTACGCGTGTCCCTTTCAAATTTGTTGTCCCCTGGCAGGATGCTCATCTCCCGAGTGAAGGTTCAACGGTAATTATATTGAGCTTAGCTTGTCGCGGTTTTCGTAGACCTTGATTATGGCGTCGGCAATGTTGTCCATGTCCCCTTTGCCTGCCAGCAGCGGGCCGGACGCCCAAATCATCGCCATCTCCCGGCAGACCTGGTCGCAGGTCGGACACGGAACCTGCTGGCGATATTCTTCAAGTCTCTGCCGGGAGAACATTTTCTTATAGACCGGCCGCTCCAGGATGTGCTCTATCCACGGTTCCCGGTGCAGTCCCTGTGCTATATATGTGCTGAGACTAACACCTTCGGCACGCAGTGCCTTGAGGAATGTGCTGCGATCCACGTTGTTGAAATGTTCTTTAAGGTATGACGTTGCATACAGGTAATACGAGCCGCTGGCCGTCCCGTCATACAATTTCTGCGGGCGGATGCCGGGGACGTCTTTGAGCCTGGACGTCAGGTAGGCAGCGTTCTCATTACGGTGGGCGAAGCGTTCTTTGGCGCCGGGCAACTGGCCAAGCAGCACGGCTGCTTCGAACTCATTCATCCGGTATTTCGGCCCGGCCACTTCAGTGCATCCGCGGCGGGATGTGCCGTGATTATGGACGGTATAACATTTGTCCATGAGTTCTTCATCATTGCCGACTATGCATCCGCCCTCTCCGCAGGCAATTGTCTTACTCGACTGAAAGCTGAAACACCCAAGATCGCCAATGGTTCCTAACTTCTCACCCTTGTACTCGGAAAAATGTGCCTGGGCGGCATCTTCAATCACTTTCAGATTGTGCTTCCTGGCAATCTCCATGATTCGACCCATGTCACATGGCTGGCCCATCATGTGCACGGGCATAATCGCTTTGGTGTTTTCGGTAATTCTGCGTTCCACGTCGTCGGGATCGAACTGATACGATTCGGAATCCAAGTCTGCTAAGACCGGCAGCGCCCGCGCCGACAGAATCGAAGCAATCGTCCCGGGATCGGTATAGGGCGACGTGATGACCTCGTCGCCGGGACCGATTCCGAGAGCCTCGACGCAGGTGTGCAGCGCCTGGGTTCCGGAGCCGGTCGCCACGCAGAATTTGGCCCCTATCAGATCAGCGAATTTCTTCTCAAGTGTGGGCACTGTTCCTGACTTAGATTGTATTCTGCACCAGATCCTGCTCCTGGTCGTTTTTACTACCGAGTCCACTATGCGTTCATCACAGTAAGGCCAGCTCGGCCAGCTTTTGTTCTTCCTGACCGGTTCGCCGCCGAGGATTGCAAGTTTGCCCGCTTTTTTCGTGATGTTTGCGTAGCTCGGAATGGTTCTTGAGACTACCCCGGCGAGCGAGCCCGCCGACGCCGCGGCGATGAATTGCCTTCTTGTTAAATTATTCTTAGCCATTTTCCAAACCCTTTCATTTGGCATTTTCTCCAAACCTGATATTTAGCTGAAAATACCATTATAATCTTAAGCCGGGCTCGATGTTAGCGGAAAAAACGCCGCAGGCAAGTAATTGTACTTAATTCTACACCTATAATTCTCCTGAATAGATTCATGGCCTTACTTGGACAAGGTTGCAGGATAGAGAGCATTACCTATCATTGAGTTACAGACTGTCCTGTTCGTCCTTCGCTTCATCAAATCTGACGATATACACGTTCCCAGTGCCGTACTCGTTAGATAGTTTCTGTTGCGGAAAACAAGTACCCACAATGTCACCCCTGCGAAAGCAGGGGTCCAGAGCGAAAAAACTGGATTCCCGCCTGCGCGGGAATGACAAACACTGCTTCCGCAAAAGGAACTAGTTAGAGGGAGAATACGACCAAGTCCAAGATTCTATTGTTTTTCGTTGCCATAACCCTTTTTCCTACCGATCAAATTGGAGTCATTGGGATCGGGCAAATATTCCTTGAGTTTAACCCAGTAGATATCCGCGCTGTGCTTTCTTGGATCCCAGCCGTTGCTGCGGGTGAAGAACAGGTACTTCTTGTCCGGAGAGATCCTTGGGCTATGTTCAAAGTAGGCAGAATTAATCTTAGGGCCCAGATTTCGAGGTTTGGACCACGTGCCATCCGGCAAATGCAGGATCAGGTACAGGTCCCGCTGCCCATAACCTCCCGGTAGATTTATGGCGGTGAACACCATAAACGACTCATCCGGAGCAATTCCCGGATCGGACGCTTGGTGATTCAAAGAGATATGGTCGGCCCGGGGCCATGTGTTGTCCACAAAAGGGGCAACCCATATTCTGCATTTTATTTCCCCCTTGCGTTTAGAAGAGAGGTAAATACTGTTATCCGCTGCTAAAGAGATTCCAAGCTCACGTGCCGAAGAACTTAGTGGTGGTCCTAGTCTCTGCGGCTTAGCCCATCCATGGGATGTTCGGTTGCAGCGAAACAGATCGTAGGGTGGGGACGGATCGTAGCAGGAAATGAAGTAGATACTATTGGCATCCAGAGACAGACAGCAATACGCCGTCTTGTATGGAATACTTTTTATACGCTTAGGCGCTGTCCAGCCCTGGTCCGTATTTTCTGTGATATAAACATACCCAAGCCGGTTAAAACAAAAGGTGTTGCCATCAGCCGAGAAGGTCCCCCAGGCTTCCCCCTGGTGTGGCCGAGTATCACAGATCAACCCCGGGGCAAAGACCTGTGCGACAGGGCCGGGCGGAGTCTGTCCCAAATAAGGTCCCACGGCAAAGGGCTTTGCTGACGTTATACAACATATCCACATCAAAAGAAAAACACATTCGATAATAGGCAGTGTTCTTTTTCTCATTGTCTTTCTCCTTAACAAAGGGATTACATAGTGGCTATCTATAGGATTCGGGTAGATACTCCTTGAGTTCGACCCAGTAGATATCAGACGTGTCGCGACTCGAATTCTCCCACCAGCCGTTACTGCGGGTGAAGAACATGTATTTCTTGTCCGGTGAGATTACGGCTCCTATTTCAAAATACCTGGAGTTGATTCGAGGACCCATATTCCGAGCTTCGGGCCAGGTACCATCCGGCCGTCGCAGGGTTAAGTACAGGTCTTGATACCCATACCCTCCCGGGTGAATGGTGTTGACTACCATAAAGGACTCATCCGGTGCAATTCCCGGGTCCCCTACCCCCTTCCCCTGGACAAGCACAGAGAGATTGATGGCCTCGGGCCAGGCGTTATCCACAAAAGGGGCACAAAATATACCGCCCTTTTTGTGTGGCCCAAAGGCCCAGGAGACGAAGTAGAAATTGTTATTCGCAGCCAAAGAGAATCCAGATCCAGTGCCGATCGATGATCCTATTATTTCCTGCGGCAAAGACCATCCCCGGGACGTGCGCATGCAGCGATGACGACTGTAGCGTTTGGACGGATCGTAGCTGTAATTGAAGTAGACACTATTGGCATCCGGAGATAGACAGCAACACGCCGCCCTGTATGGAATGCTTTTTATACGCTTAGGCGTTGTCCAGCCCTGGTCCGTGTTTTCTGTGATACAAATATACCCAAGCCGGCTAAAACAAAAGGTGTTGCCATCAGCCGAGAAGGTCCCCCAGGCCTCCCCCTGGTGTGGTCGGGTATCACAGATCAGTCCGGGGGCAAAGACCTGGGCGATAGGGCCGGGCGGGGTCTGTCCCAAGTACGGTCCCTTGGCAAAGGGCTCTGCCAATGCCTGGATGGAACCAATCACTAAAAAGGCTGCGAGCCAAACAATGTTCTTTGTTATCTGTTTCATAACATATCTCCTTTTTATAGTGGCCATTTGCCTATTTGATATTCCTTCAGGCTATATGCGTAAAGGAACTCGCCATGGCGGATATAGAGCCTGTCGCCGCAGACTACGGGATGAGCCCAACTTTTGCCTTTTCCGCTTTTTGGAATTTTGAAATCGCTGACTAACTTGTGTCCGATAGGTGTAGGTTGAACAAGCCCCATAACGCCGTCTATACTTAGTGCATATAGCATTCCATCGGCGTATGTGAGCGATACTTTTACACACTTATCCATATATTTTATCCGGCCGGTTTTCCAGTCCAGACAAACCAATAAGCTGTTGTGAACGGTGCTTGAGCCGTGGAGATTCCCATTAACTAAGATGACTCCACCGTGATGATTGTCAAGTTGCTTTGTGCGCCATATTTCTTCGAGTGAGACCTTGCCGTTTTTGACATTAACTTTCCATTTTACAGAGCCCACAACCACGGTACTTATAAAGACCTCACCATCGTGGAAAATGGGCTTCATTATGTTTTCATCATATGGAGTTTCGTGTTTGATACGCCATAAAAGATCGCCGGTATCTGCATTCACGCCGATCATACTCTTGAGAGTCAGTGTTGTGATGATTCGCAGCCCTTCATGCTCAAACAAAGCCGGAGAGGCATAGCCGGCCAATTCTCCCGTGCTGGGGGCTTTCCAAACAACCGTTCCGGTTTCCTTGTTGAGGGCGACCATGCAGGTTTCAGGGCCTCCGGGACAAGAAATCAGATGATCACCATCAACCAACAAGGATTCCGATAGAGCCCATCGCGGAACCTTGCTGTTGAATTTCTCAATAATGTTGAGCTGCCATATTATGTCTCCGGTATTTGCATTCAGGCAGACTATACTTCCATGAGGATTTTGATGATACAGCCTGTTTCCATCGATGGTTGGAGTTCCACGGGATCCGGGATAGGCTCCAGTCCAGGCCTTGCCGTTTTTCACTTGCCACAACATTTTGCCGTCTAAGTTTAAAGCGATGATAACTGTATGTTTACCGATACTACCGGCTGTGTAAATCATTCCATCGGCAATGGAGATGCTGGAATATCCATGTCCCAGCCCCTTGGTCGTCCATAGTAGAGCAGGGCCATTCTTTGGCCACTTTTTCAAGAGTCCTTTTTCAGTAGAGATATTATCTCGATTCGGCCCGTGAAATTGGGGCCAGAAAGAGTTCTTATCTGCGGCGTATGTTACATTTGCCAAGAAAACACTAAGGGTAAATATGAGAGAGGTTATTTGCCTTTTTATGGTTTCTGATTTGAACATCTGACTCTTTGTCCGCCTCATAACAAATATCCTTTTCATAAGGCCCCTTTGCCTGTTTGATATTCCTTCGGGCTACCGATAGGATTCGGGTAGATATTCCTTGAGTTCAACCCAGTAGATGTCACCCGTATCACAAACCGCACGCAGATTCCATCCGGTACTGCGCGTGAAGAACATGTATTTCTTGTCCGGTGAGATTCTGGCTCCGAATTCGAAATATGGAGTATTAATGCGCGGCCCCATATTCTGAGGTTTGGTCCAAGTGCCATCAGGCTGTCGCAGGGTGAGGTACAGGTTCGTTTCCGTTCCTAGCGGTGCTCCTGGTTTAACTGAGTAGAATACCAGAAAGGATTTATCCGGGGCGATTCCCGGACTGTGGCCTCTTAAGTTACCCATCTCTATAGGGAGCTTTATGGCCTGAGACCAGGTGTTGCCCACAAAAGGGGCAATCGAAAAACCGTCTTTTCTGGATTGAAAGCAGATACTGTTATCCGCTGCCACCGTGAAATCACCCGACGAGGCGTCAAAGGGTGGGCCTAATTCCAATGGCAAAGACCATCCCTGGTCCGTGCGCATACAGCGACGCATAAACCAACCTTTGGACCGAAGAGATCTTCTCCGTTTCAGTCTGCTGAACGGGCCGCACCGGATGTAGATACTATTGGCATCCGGAGACAGACAACCCGACCAGGCGTGATATGGAATACTTTCAATACGCTCAGGCGTTGTCCAGCCTTGGTCTGTGTTTACTGTGATATAAGCATACCTAAGCCGGTTAAAACAAAAGGTATTACCATTTGCAGAGAAGCTGGGCCAAGATTCCCATTGATACGGCCGTGTATCACATATCAGTCCGGGGGCAAAGACCTTAGCGATAGGGCCGGGTGGGGTTTGTCCCAAATAGGGCCCCTTAGCAAACGGTTCTGCGTAGAGGCCGATGGAGCTAATCCCCAGGAAAACCACAAGCCAAACAATTTTTTTCTTTGTCTGCTTCATAACATATCTCCTTTTCATAGGGCCACTTTGCCGTTTAATATTCCTTCAGGCTATCTATAGGATTCGGGTAGATATTCCTTGAGTTCAACCCAGTAGATGTCACCCTTATCGCGACCCGGACCCAGATTCCACCCGGTACTGCGGGTGAAGAACATGTATTTCTTGTCCGGAGAGATTCTTGCTCCGAATTCATAATACCCGGAATTAATTCGAGGACCCATATTCCGGGGTTTGGTCCAGGTATCATCCGGCCGTCGCAGGGTCAGGTACAGGTCCGTCTCTGTTCCGCCTGGTGCTGCCGGTCGAATGGAGTAGAATACCATAAAGGACTCATCCGGAGCAATGCCCGGATGGCAGCCTTTTAAATTGCCCTTCTCCACGGGGATATTTATAGCCCGAGGCCAGGTGTTGCCCACAAAAGGGGCAACCCAAAAACGGTTTCTGTATGGTCCCTTGCGATCGGAAATAAAGTAGATACTATTATCTGCTGCCACAGAGAATCCCAACCCCGAGTCGCTGAAGGGTGGTCCTAATTCCTGCGGCAAAGACCATCCCTTGGACGTGCGCATGCAGCGACGAAGACTCGCGCGTGTGGACGGATCGTAGCTGTTCCGTATCGATCTGGTGCTGGATCGGCCCATGAAGTAGATACTATTGGCATCCGGAGACAGACAGGGCGACCATATTTTGTATGGAATACTTTTTATACGCTTAGGCGTTGTCCAGCCATGATCTGTGTTTTCAGTGATATAAACATACCGACGTCGGGCAAAACAAAAGGTGTTACCATCCGCAGAGAAGTGCCCATGTGATTCCCACTGGCCTTGCCCGGTATAACAGATCAATCCGGGGGCAAAGACCTGAGGCGTGGAGCCGGGTGGGGTCTGTCCCAGGTAAGGTCCCTCGGCAAAGGGTTCTGCGCACAGGCCGATGGAACCAATCCCCAAGAAAACCACAAACCAAACAATCTTCTTCTTCGTCCGCTTCATAATAGATCTCCTTTTCATAGGGCCCCTTTGCCCGTTTACTATTCCTTCAGGCTATCTATGGGATTCGGGTAGATATTCCTTGAGTTCAACCCAGTAGATGTCAGACGTGTCGCGA
>CAYTNN010000078.1:7546-18758 GCA_964439135.1 uncultured Pirellulales bacterium | reverse complement strand
TATAGATACTTAAGCTCATTTTAGCCATTCGAAAATTGGCTTTGTTTTTTCAAATAGCCCCTCCGGAGAAACTACGGATTTACTCTCATTTTTGCATTTTACCTTTTTAATTCTTTGATTTCTCCGTTCTCCATTCAATATTCTACATAAGACATACTAAATATGTTATATAATATACGAAAATATATGATGCATGTCGGGTGAAATTTCAAAAAATCTCCGTGACTCCCTACTGAGTAATATTACATATCTTGTATTTTGTATATCAAGGCCTGATTCTTCTGGAGGAATTAGCATTTTCCTGTTTTTGTTACGGGATAAAATTTTTCTTTGACAAGTTGAGCGGTTCTGGTTAGATTTCCGCTATCGTCCTGGGCTTTTTGAGTATAAACTAATGAGTGATTCGTACAGGGCAAAATGGGAATCCTCTAACATGGATGTTCTGGTAGGTAGTTGCTTTTCGCATAGAACATCGATTCACAAAGGACGGCGGTGTGGCAACTCCGGAAGTTGAAGAAATATTCGCTGACATAGTTGAGCGTGCAAAAGCACTTGATCCTGCCAACACACGTAAGTGGTTCGAGGAATTAGCTGCTTTGCATTTCGACGGCGGCTCGCTCCGAATAGGCTGCCCCGATGAGGCAACCGTTCGGTTTTTGCAGGATAATTGCAAGAGCAGCTTCACCCGTGCGGCCCAACAAATAACCGGCCATCTTGTCACATTGGATTTCACTGTTGAGGCCAGCGAGAAAATCGAAAGCAGCGATCAACGCTTCCAGCCCTGTCTCAGGCTACATCCCGATTATTCTTTTGAAAATTTTGTAGTTGGGCCGAGTAACCGGCTTGCTCATGCCAGTTGTGTTGCTGTAAGTCAATCGCCCGGCAATACTTATAATCCACTTTTTATCTACGGAAATTCCGGGTTGGGCAAGACGCATCTTTTGCATGCCGTCTGTTTCGAAGCCCAGCGAAGGCTTAATAACGCGGTCATCCAATTTTTGAGCTGTGAAGATTTCGTAAACAGATTTATAAGGGCGATCGAGGAAGGAAATACGGCCGGCTTTCAAAGCCAATTTCGCACCGTCGATGTGCTGATAATCGACGACGTTCAGTTCCTGCGGGAACGTGAGCACAGCCAGGAGGAATTCTTCCATACATTTAACGCCCTTTATAACAACGGCAAACAAATCATTCTTAGTGCCGATAGCCCGCCCGGCAAGATTCCTTCGCTTGAGGAGCGTCTCATCAGCAGATTCAATTGGGGCCTGGTGACCAGAATTGATCCACCAAGCTATGAGACACGTGTCGCTATCGTGCAGAAAAAGGCCCACGTTCGAGGCCTGAATATTTCCGATGAAATAGCCGGATACATTGCCCGCAAAGTATACGCGAATATCAGGGAGCTGGAAGGGGCATTGACCAGCATTTACGCCGTAGCGACGACTACCGGCCTGGAGATTGACCTGGAACTGGCCCAGACAGCACTGGAGGGGCAAATCGAGGCGACGTCAAAACATATAAGTATCTCTGATATTGCCGAGGTGGTAACGAGACATTTTGATGTTCGCCTTACAGATTTGCAGAGCAAAAAGCGTAGCCAGAGCATTACCGAGCCGCGTCAGATTTGTATGTATCTGGCGAGGAATCTAACTAAGCACAGCCTCGAAGAAATCGGCGGCCACCTGGGCGGACGCGACCATACGACAGTAATGCACGCCTGCGGCAAGATAAATCAGGCAAAGGATACCGATCCTAAAATGAACGCGTTGCTGAACGACCTGACAAAACAAATCACGCAAGTCTGACAAACTTAACCGCCCGGAAATCTTCGGCCTTATCAGGCATCTTGAGAATATGGGCAATACTATCAGCGAAGCCTTCAAGAATATGGGGCTTAGTCTGAAGGCCATTTTCGTCGCAGGTAATGCAAGTTGGCGGCAATGTGTAAACAATCACACATCTCATGGGGACAGGTGTATGCGGTAATGACAAATTTTACGATGGCTAAAAGAATGTCTTTGCGATAATATATTGTCCATCTCGTGACCTGGATTATTAGGAGCGAAAGAGCTTGGCATTGGAAAATGGCAAAAAGAAATCGCTTCGGGTAGCTCTGATTGCATCGGAGCATACTATCTGCGAATATTCGATATTCATGGAGCGTCTACTGATTGGCCTGGCTGATGAGTCGATTCCAGTAGCTTTGATTTGTCCGCCCGGATTTAATCCAGGCACTGTATTCACCGGCGTTGCTGAGGTTATCAATCATCCGGTTTTCGATTTGCCTTTGATGGGGCATATAAATACCAGGCTGCTCACTGAGAGGCTTTCTAAATTCGAGCCTACAATCATCCATTGTTTGTGCGAAAGCAAGGCGTCACTTACAAGGCAATTGGCCGGTCGATTGGATTTACCTTATTTATTGATGGTAAATTCGCTGCAGAAGCGATGGAGCCATCTCTCCATTTCATCAAAGAATTGTGCGAAAATTATTGTTCCGGCTAAAAGTATCGCCACTAATATGGCGAGCGTTCATCCCCGCTTTGCCGAGATGATCGAACAGATAAATATAGGGACATTCACGGGAGAAGGCAGCGGATGTTTTTCTGAGCCTTCCCGGCTTGCGACCATGGTGATTGCAGATCCTCTGGATAAGGCAGATGACTTTGAGAATTTATTTAGCGTAATCAGGCGTTTAATGATTAACGGTTATGAATTTATGACAGTGATAGCAGGCGGGGGGCGAGCAGAGAGACAACTGTGGAAATTGCTGTCTGCATTGGGCCTTCTGCAGATTGTCAGCATTGTGCCGCGGCGTATGCCCTGGCGTTCGGTTCTTGCCGCGGGTGACATATTCATTCAGCCTAAGCCAAATTATGTTTTTGATCCTGTATTATTGGAGGCGATGAGTATCGGTGCCGCTGTTGCCGGGTGCACCGGTGGTGTCGATGACCTGATCATTGAGGACCAGACGGCTGTTGTGTTTGATCCAAACGACGAGATCAGTATCATGCGCAGCCTGCAACGGCTATTGGACAGGCGAGAGTTCGCACGGCAAATCGCCAGGACTGCGCAGCAATATTTGAAGGAGAACCACTCAGTCAGCAAGATGATTGCTGCTACGCTGAAGGTATATTACGAAACACAAGGGTAATATATTGATGATGAGAAATACTTCCTGTGATTATCTTGTTTTTTCTTATCTGGAAAAGCTAAAGAGTCGAAATTATAATGTCGGAATCCGATATGCTCAAATCAGATTATAAATAAAATCTTGTACGATAAAAAAGGAGAGAAAAATGCGAAAGAAACAAGTCTTTCTAATAATTCTGCTTGTCGGTACGATAATGCTGAACGAAGGTTGTATGATTGCCGCCGTTGGGATCGGAGCCGCCGGCACCGTAGCATATGTCCGGGGGGATCTGGAGTCAATGGAGTCCGAGAGTATCGATGTTGTTTACGAGGCAACATTAAAGGCGCTGAAAGAGCTTGAACTGCTCCCAACGAGTAAATCGAAGGATGCATTGGGAGCAGAGATTGTTGCGTATGATGCGCAGGATAAGAAAATTACGATAAGGCTCAAATCAGCGGCAGAGAAAACGACGAAGCTGTCCATCAGAATAGGCGTATTCGGCAGTGAGACGAAATCCAGGCTGATTTATCAAAAAATGCGTGAAAACCTTAAGCAGCAGCCAGGGCATACAAGAGTGCCATAATAGTTAATGAACAATCTTTAATAAAGCCCTCAGCCGTATAATAATCAGGTCAATTCGATGTCGATTGATTTTTGTGGTGGTGGACTGTCAGTAGCGGCTAACAAACTGCCGAGCCGATAAGCTTCATTGAGGGCTGAAGGGTGTTTTTCGATATCGCCGAGGGCATCAATTTTATTAACGAACAAATTGGCCGCATAGAGCATCTGAAGCGAATCAAAATAAGATTTCATAGTCAATCGAACGCTTTCGAATTGTTTCTTGCTTCTTGACCCCCCGACGGCGATAACCATAGCCCGGCGATCATGCCCGGCTGTGTTAAGTTCTTTTTTCAGCACATATTTATGCGCCCAAAGGCATTGGCAGCGGTCGATAAGCATTTTGGCCTGGGCACAAACGGTCATAAAGAATATCGGCGTAGCGAAAATTATGCGATCGGCGTCAAGTATCTTTTTCAGGAGCTGCTGATAATCATCCTGAACTTTGCATAAGCCTGTTACATAGCAGGCGTTACATTCGATGCAGGGGCTGACTTTATAATCGGGTAAACGCACATATTCAGTGCTGGCGCCCGCAGACTCAGCACCATCCAAAGACCGGCGTAAAAGCAAATCACTGTTGCCCTTAATCCTCGGGCTTGTAGATATTCCAAGAACTTTTATACTCATAATTATTAATTCGTTCAGATAAACACAGTCGGTATTTTTTGCACGATTATGGCATAATCTTATAGTTAGGGCGGGCTATAATCAAGCTGTTTTTCGGCAGAGAATTGGTACACGAAATTTCACAAAAGGAATCTTTAAAAAAATTCAAGATATGAAACAAAGTGTGCCGATGGATAATACTGGATTGATAAATGGGTGGCTCTGACAAATGACCGATCAGGCCATGTTAGTCTGAACTTGCTTTGTCTATCTTTGATGTTGCTCACAAGTTAGATCGTAATTCAGGCATGGTAAGGAATGGGCTGGCGTAAAAAAGGAAAGAGCCACATAAGCAAAGGGAGAGCTCACAAAGCTCTCCCGTTTTTTTATGCTTCCCCTAATTTCACTCAGACAGAAATTGTAAATCACCCTATTTCTGGAATACAATTTTCCCTGATACGATGGTTGTGTGAACAGAAAGGTTATCATCGATCAGGATCAGATCGGCATCCTTTCCAACAGCGATTGAGCCTTTCTTGTTTTCGAGCCCTAACAGCCCGGCGGGATTTTCCGTTACCATTTGAATCGCGGTATCGAGCGGGCAATCTGTAAATGATATGAATCTTTCGAGTATCTGGCTGAGCCCAATCGCGGTACCGATAAGAGTGCCGTCTTTGTATCTTGCCGCTCCCGCTTTGGATTCGTATTCGATGCCGTTGTAGATGAACATGCCGTCGCCAAGGCCCATAGCCTGCATGCCGTCTGTTATTGGGAATGTACGGTCAGGCCCGAGCTTTTCATAAGTGAAATTCAGAACGGCCGGATGGATATGGACACCATCAGTGATAACCTGGGCGGTTATGTGTTCAGACTGAAAGATAGCCACCAGCGGCCCCGGTGCGCGATGGTGGATCGAGGCCATTGCATTGAACAAATGCGTTACATGCGAGATGCCGACGTCGAATCCCTCGAGTGTTTGCTCGTATGTAGCGTTAGAGTGGCCGAATGAAGCGATTGTGCCCGATTCAACGAGCGAGCGGATTATTCCCAGGCTCTTGGGCAGTTCCGGTGCGATGGCCATCATACTGAGATGGCCGTCCGTAATACCCTGTATTTCATCGAGAACCTGCAAGGAAGGAGGGCATAAGCAATCAGGCTGGATCATCCCTTTCTTTTCCGGCGAGATAAATGGGCCTTCGAGATGGATGCCGAGCAGATTCGCGCCACCGAGGTCCCGGCCGACATATTCAGCCGCGAGCGCAAGGTGCCTATTAGCTTGATTTGGCTTGAAGACTGTGGTAGCAAGAAAACCGGTGACCCCAAAGCGAGCGCAGGTTCTTGAGATGGCTTCCAGCGCTTCCGGCGTCGCATCAAGGATATCGGCGCCGCCGGCACCCTGGATGTGGATATCGATAAAGCCGGGAGCGATGATTCTGCCCTGTGCATCGAGCGTATTGTTGGGGGCCGTACCGGATTCGATTTTGCCGATTTGGGTGATGACGCCGTTTTCTATGAGGATAGAAGTGGTTTGTTCATCCTTCGGGGCGTCGAACAATCTGCAATTAGTTATAAGAAGTCTCTGTAGCATATTCATGGTTGAAGCATAATCAAAGTAGGATTTGATTGCAAGGCTGAAATTGAGTATTGCCGTCTCTCCGAAGAATTTCCGGCTAATAATCTAACGTGGTGTATGCATCAGAGCATCTCATTCCCGTGGTCTATAAATTCCCAACGGTTAGGTAATTAGCCCGCACAGAGGGTTGACACAGGAAATATTGGGGCGTATGATTTGCGCCTACGGGATTATTTTTTGGAGCAAATAAAATGGCCGAGGCAGAAAAAAGCTGGGAAAAGAGATTGGCCGGTAAGCCGGATGAGTTGACGGTCGATTTTGTGGAGTCGCTTTCTATAGATAAGCGTCTCTATAAATATGATATTGTCGGATCGATCGCTCATGCGCAGATGCTGGCTGAACAGAAGCTGATTACTAAAGATGAGTTCAGGCAGATTAAGGATGGGTTGATCGAAATAAGCGAGGAAATCGCGGATGGGCGGTTCGGCTTCGACAAGCAGTATGAAGATATCCATATGGCGATCGAGGCGGCTCTGGTTGAGAAAACAGGCCAGGCCGGCATGAAACTCCATACCGGCAGAAGCCGTAATGACCAGGTGGCGACCGATATTCGGCTCTGGATGCGCGACAGGATAGAGATTCTGCAGGCCAAGATTACGTTGCTTCAGAAAGCTCTCGTCAAATCGGCCGGCAGATATACCGAGGATATTATGCCGAGCTATACGCATCTCCAGCGTGCCCAGCCGATTGTGATTGCGACTTATGTGTTAAGTTTCGCCGAGCAGTTCGAACGCGACTTTATTCGATTAAAGAACTGTGGCACCTTGCTGAATATTTCGCCGTTGGGCAGCGGGGCGGTGGCCGGCTCTACTTTGAATCTGGATAGAAAAATTACGGCCATACAGCTCGGTTTCTCCGATATAAGCTACAACAGTATCGATGCGGTTAGCGACAGGGACTTTTGCGCAGAATTTATTTTCGATTGTGCGATGATTTCAACACACCTGTCCCGGTTGGCGGAGGATTGGATACTCTATTCGTCGAACGAATTCGGATTTGTTCTGATTGACGATGCCTACTGCACGTCGTCGAGTATGATGCCGCAGAAGCGCAATCCCGATTTGCTTGAGCTGATTAGGGGCAAGACCGGTTCGGTTTATGGCTCGCTGATGGCGATGCTGACGATTTTGAAGGCTCAGCCGTCGGGCTATAATCGCGATATGCAGGAGGACAAGGTCCACGTTTTCTCCGCTGCCGATACGGTTGAAGCTTGCCTTGACGTTGCTTGTGCAATTGTTTCACATACGAAGTTCGATACAAAGAGGATTTCGGCAGGCCTGGATGAAGGATTTTTGGACGCAACTGCTTTAGCTGAGTATTTGGTTGGAAAGGGTGTCGCATTCCGCGAGGCGCACGGCATTGTTGGTTCTTTGGTTGCTGATTGTGAGAAGCAGCAAAAGAAGCTGGCCGAGCTTACATTGGGCGAGTTCCAAAAGTATTCTGCTTCGATCGAGGCGGATGTGTATGAAAATCTCGGTGCCGTGAATGTTGCAGGAAAATACGTAACGGAAGGTTCGGCCGGGCCGAAGCAGGCGAAAGAGCAGATTGAATACTGGAACAGGCAGTTGGGGCAGCGATGAGTGCCGGCGAAGACGAAATTACCGCCTGGTTTGCGAGCCAGAGCCGCTTATCCGGCACAGATTTTCCGATAGGAATCGGCGACGACATGGCCCAGATCAGGCTGGGCAATGAGTCGGTTCTTGTCACGACGGATATGCTGCTGGACGGCGTTCATTTCGACTTGCGGCAGGCGACTATAGAGCAGGCCGGGTATAAGGCGATGGCGGTCAGTCTCAGCGATTGTGCCGCTATGGCGACAATTCCTGTCGCGGCGGTTGTCTCCGTTGCGATGCCGAAAGGATTCGGCGGGGAAGAATTAAAGCAGCTTCATGCCGGAATCACACGTGCGGGCGGGAAATACAATTGTGCCCTGGTGGGCGGTGATATAACAAGCTGGAAAAAAGAGAATCCGTTTGCAATAAGCGTGGCGATGCTCAGCAGGCCGGCGGGAAACGAGCCTGTAAAGAGATCGGGCGCCAAGCCCGGTGATAGTATTTGCGTGACAGGTTCGTTGGGCGGATCGGGCTTCGGCAAGCACTTGGAGTTTGAGCCGAGAGTCACCGAGGCTATAAAAATCGCCGGGATGGTCAGGGTCAATGCAATGATTGATATAAGCGACGGGCTAAGCAGCGATTTGAATCGTATCTGCTGCCAGAGCGGAGTCGGGGCGGTAGTCGACGCTGAGCGGATTCCCATATCGAATGAGGCCATGAAGGCGGAGGATCCGTTGAGTTCGGCAATAAACGATGGCGAAGATTTCGAGCTGCTGTTTACTGTTTCGAAGAGCGACTGTCGGGAATTATTGGATAAGTGGGATGAGGCGGTACCGATAACGCAAATCGGCGAAATAACGGATACTCAGAAAATGCAGATTAAGATGCCCAATGGACGAATTGAGGATTTGCGGGTTAAAGGGTATGATCATTTGAAGAATTGACATGTGCCGAAAAGGAGGTATGGATTATGAAGTGTCGGTCATTGCTTAGCGGGATGGTTGGATTGTGTGTGCTTGTTGGTTTTTCTGCCGGTGTATCGGGCGCCGAAAAGCTGGACAGGGGCTTGATTGCTTTTGAGTGTAAAGACGGCTCGGTTTTTCTGAGCTGGCGGCTGCTCGATACCGATTCCGACGACATTGCGTTTCAAGTCAAGCGGCGCAGTTCGGTATCGGCCGCTGACACTTCCATTTTGACGAAGGGCGGGCCGTATCGAGCGGCTAATTTTTCAGACCGGACCGTCGGCAGGGGAAAAACTTATATTTACGAGCTGTATGAATCCAGCACAAAACAATGGCCCGGCGAAATCGGAAAATTGGGCGAAATCCGGATTTCACCGACCGGCCGGCCCATGACGTATATCAGTATTCCGCTCAATGGGGATTACGATTTTCAGAAGGTGGGCATTGCCGATCTGGATGGTGACGGGACTTATGAATATGTTATCAAGCAGCCAAATTTCAACACGGACCCTTATCAACAGCCGGGATATTGGAAGAAGAGTACTACAACGTACAAGCTCGAAGCCTACCGTTCGGACGGGACTATGATGTGGCGTTACGATATGGGCTGGTCCATCGAGGCGGGAATCTGGTATTCGCCGTGGATTGTCTATGATGTCGATGGCGACGGCAAAGCCGAAGTCTACTGCAAGGCCGGCGAGGGCGATCCGCGCGATGAAAAAGGGCTTGTCCAGACCGGCCCCGAATATCTGGTCAAGCTTGACGGCCAAACCGGTCGGATTGTTTCTAAAACGGCGTGGTTGACTCGTGACGGTTATCCCGATTACAACTACTACTGCCGTAATTTTCTGACGGTGGCATATCTCGACGGCAAAACGCCGTCGCTGATTATGCAGCGAGGTACGTATAATCTTATTAAAACGAAAGCGCTTGATAAAGACTTCAATCAAATCTGGTACTGGGAATCACCACAGGAAAAGGAAAAATATCACGGGCAGGGGGCTCACGGATTGATCAGCGCCGACATTGACGGGGACGGCAAAGATGAGCTGGTCATCGGCTCTGCGGTGCTGGACGAAAACGGCAAAGGTATGTGGACGACGGGAATGGGACATCCCGATGTTTTTTATGTCGCCGATATCGATCCGGACAATCCGGGGCTGGAGATATTTTATGGAATCGAGCCGCGACAGAAGACCGATGGAATTTGTGTGGTGGACGCGAAGACCGGTCGTAAACTCTGGGCGCACAAAGAGCCGACTCGACACATTCACGCCCAGGGAATGGCCGCCGACGTTCTTACCGATTCGCCCGGCATGGAGGTCTATGCCGGCGAGAGAGATTTGAAAAAGCGCTGGCTCTATAGCGCCAAGGGTAAACTGATTGAGTTTATGGAAACCGGTACCCTGAGCCCGCGTGCTCTTTGGTGGGATGCCGATCCGCAGAAGGAAGTAATCGTCTCCGGAGCGATTCGTGATTGGGGTGGTGAAGCGATGCAGCTGATTCAAGGCAGGGTCATTGCCGTGGTTGATTGTCTCGGTGACTATCGGGAAGAGGTGATTACGAGCCTCAAAGGGGAGCTTCGTATTTACAGCACAACCGTGCCAACAACCAGTCGGCGTGTCTGTCTTATGCAGGACCATCAATATCGTCTTGGGATTGTTGCTCAGACGATGGGTTATTACTATCCAGCCCAATTAGGAAAATGATTACTGGTTATTGAATATGAATTTTGATTTCAATTCGAACTCACCCGACGAGACTATTGCGTTAGGGCGAAATCTTGGCTCGCAACTCAAAGGCGGCGAGGTTGTGGCTATCTGTGGGCCGTTGGGCAGCGGCAAGACACACCTGATCAAGGGGATAGCCGCCGGAGCGGGTGCTAAGGACCAGAAACACGTCAATAGCCCTACATTTGTTATAGTCAATGAGTATACGGGCAGGCTGGATATCTACCATATCGATGCCTACCGGCTGAATTCCGTCTCGGAGTTTGAGATGTTAGGTTTCGACGATTTCTGTTATCCGCAGTCGGTGGTTTTGATTGAATGGGCCGATAAGGTTGAATCGGTTCTACAGACTATGGATTACATTCGGATAGAGCTTGAGCACGCCGGCGAAACCAAACGAGCAATACACATCAAAAATACACCCCAATATATCAATTATTGATTGTTCCGTTGTTACTGCTGATTCACCAGAGTTGTCATTCATTAATTTGGCACGGGGGATTCTATTTATTATATTTTCTTTGGATGCTCATGAGGCTTTCTTAATTAGCGGCATAAAGCGATTCTCGGACGTAGGACATTGTAGTTCTGATGTTATTGAATTGATTGAGTAAATTATTGAAGTAATTGATGCAGATAATTGTTCAAATTTCGTTATTTCGGGAGGATTTACGGCAAACAGAAGTTCAGGCGGAGTAAAGTTGTGTATCGATTAGGTCGATACCATGTATCGTGGAAGGAGCGAGTATCTTGTATGTTGAGGGTTCATCAAATAAGTCTACTAACTATTATTTTTAAGAGGAGCAAAAAATGAAAGCTAAAAACAGCGGATTTACATTAGTCGAAATTCTTATCGTAGTGGTCATTCTTGGTATTCTTGCTGCCATCGTGATTCCTCAGTTCACCGAGGCCAGCACCGAAGCCAAGACTTCGAGTCTGTGCACCGATCTCCAAACGATGCGTTCGCAGATCGA
>CAYTNN010000078.1:0-7446 GCA_964439135.1 uncultured Pirellulales bacterium | reverse complement strand
AAACAGGCTGACCTTGCTGAGGTAATTACCGATAGCGGGTCAGCCTTTTTTGAACAATGTCGGAGGGTCAGGGTGATGAGAGAGGAGAAACGGTTCTCGTATATTGAGGTGGTGATCACAGTGATCGTGTTGGGCCTGGTTGGAATGACGGTTTATCCGAAGTTTATCGAAGCCAGCGGGGAATCCAGGACCGGTGAGCTGATCGATGAACTGCAGACGATGCGTGCTCAGCTTGCCATATACCGTGTTCAGCATGAGGATCTATATCCTCCCACTAACTCGTTTGAGGGTTTCAAAAGTGCAATGACGGCACGAATTGGGCATTTTGGTCCGTATGTTAGGAGGATTCCTGTGAATCCCTGCAATGGTCTTGATACGATTCGGTTTGACGGCGAACCGGCAGGGGCCAACCAGGCCGGCTGGCGGTTCGATACGAAGACTGGTTTGTTCCAGGCCGACAACAATATTGCATATGCAGCTCTTTGAAAGAACCTGGGAATATGTGAACGGCGACATGGTTGGGAACCGATGCCAATTATGTTTTATTTTATCAGTTGGGTGGGCCTTGCTGAGGTAATTACCGATGGCAGGTCAGCCTTTTTGATAGGGGAAACATCGGAGTAACAGAAAGTACAGGTGATCTGATGAGAAAAGAAAGAGCTTTCACGCTTGTTGAGATTTTGGTCGTTGTCGTTTTGCTTGGCATACTTGCTGTAGTGGTCCTTCCATTGGTCGCTGGCAGCTCGATATCGGCTAAAGAGAGCGCTCTGGCACTTGATCTGCAGATGCTTCGAAGGTATGTTCTGGTTTACAAAACCCAGCATCTGGAAGTCGGACCCGGTTATCCGGATGGTGACACGACTCAAGCACCAACGGAGCCGGTTTTTATCGAACAGACTACAATGTCAAGTAATCCAAGCGGCCAGACGGCTGCCGTAGGGACTCCGGGTTATGAGCGAGGTCCTTACTTGATGAAAATACCCGTTAATCCGTTGAACAATCTAAGTACGGTTCAGTTGCTTGGTGACGCTGAGGCTTTTCCAGCGAATGCCGATGACAGCCACGGCTGGATATACAAGGCGTCTACGTCGGAGGTCCGAAGCGATAGCACAGGAACCAATGACAACGGAAAACCATACTATGACTACTAACGGCCGAACTCATTACTGCACAAGCAGGCGAGGTTTTACACTTGCTGAAGCAATGATGGCCGTAGTCGTGCTGGGTATAGCGGCAGCGAGTGTGCTGCTTCCCTTTATGAGCGGCGCGGCCGTACGGGCCGAGGGTATTAACAGGACTTTGGCCGCCCGCCTGGCAAGCGACTTGATGGAGCAGATCCTAAGACTGCCGTTTCATGATCCTAACGACGAGACTTCTTACAGTCTGGGGCCGGAGTCGGGAGATTTTGACAACATTGACGATTATCACGGCTACAATGAGCTCCAGGGCCAGGTGAAGGATGCGACCGGGGCGGTGTTTACTGATTCGAATTATACCAGATTCAGCAGAACTGTCGTTTGTGAATATGTGCGTGTACCAGGGGAAAGCGTACTGTCGCCGCTGAAATTTATCCGTGTCACGGTACAGATGTATTATGACGGTAAGCAAATTGCGACTATAAACCGGCGTGTGAGCGAATGACGAAAAAGAGAAATATAAATGGTCTTACACTGGTCGAGCTGGTTGTAGCTTTAATTGTTACAAGCATCGTTGTGACTGCTGTAGTGACGTTGGCTTATGCCCTGGACACAGCAAATGATTTCGCAGACGATATGAGCCTGAAACAGGCGCAGATACGTTTTGCGGCGCTGAGAGTTTCGGATCTGATTCGGCACTGCAAGCTTGTCTGTTATGCGAGCACCGATGAAGTTGTTCTGTGGCGAGCCGACGACAAATACATGGATGGCAAAATCAATATTGGCGAATTAGTCTATATCGAGGCTGGAGCGTTGCAGGATCATTTGCGGCTTTGTGAATTTGATCCTTCTGATAGTACGGCGATAAATCCAGGCTCAATCGGATCGCTCACAACAAACTGGTGGTCGGCATACAGCGGCTCGGTCAATTATACGACGATGATACCGGAATGCAGCAATGTGCAGTTCGGATTTGACGTATTCCCGGCATTACCGACGCTGGCGAGCAGACTCGTAAGTATCTCGTATGATGTTGTTGAGAACGGCATTACTCGTCAGTGCCAGATAAACGCCACACTTCGCGGCCGAGCGGGAAACCTGCTCGATGGCGGCAGTATTGTGAGTGATGATGATTAGTATAAACGCTAAGAGAAACAAAAAAGCAAGACCGGGGGTCGCTCTGCTCGTTGTGCTGTTTATCGTTATGGCAATAACGATTTTGTCATTGGGCTTTGTGTCGCGGAGCGATGTAGAATTGGCCTGCGGCCAGAATATGATACTGCGGACGCAGATGGATTATCTTGCGGAGTCCGGCCTGGAGCATGCCCGAGGGCTGATTCTAAATCCTCAGGATGTCGTCAGTTCTGAATATTGGACAGGAGGCACGGGGCTTCAATTAGTATCCGGCAGCAATGATCTTTACGATGTCACGGTGAATCAAGACACAAACGATCTCTGTAATTATATCATAGACTGTAATGCCTACCGGCTACAAGGGGCGGATACTATTGGTCGAAGCAGTGTAAAGGCGATATTAAGGCTTGATCCGTGCATTGCTTACTGGGCCGGTTCGGACACAACGGTTTCGTCAGCAACGATAATCAAAGGGGATGTCTATTGTAGCGGCACTTTGACAAACAATAGCGTTATAGGCATTGATGGTGATGTATTTGCCGACGGGTTGATAGGGACGAATATTACAGGACAAGAAAAGGCCACTGCGGAGGTCGGAGTAATTTGGCCAAACCTTGCGGTCGGCGACTTTGAGCCGATGTATTATATAGATTCGACATCTTATTCAGCACAACAGATTGTTGATCCCAATATTCCGACGACGTCCTTCGAGCCTAACGAAGCAAACCCTGCTGGAATTCTTTACTGCGCCGACGACGTGAACATGCCTGGTGATGTGACGATTATCGGGGCGCTTTTCGTTGACGGCGACCTGACAGTAAGTGGGGAAAACTCCATCACGGCCGTGAAGAACTTTCCGGCTCTCGTGGTTACCGGAGAAGTGATAATGGAAGACGGTGGTTCTTTAACGATCCAGGGCCTTGCCCAAATTGGAGGCCCAATAACAGACGATCCGAGTACGACAAGTGCAAATATTTCTGTGATCGGCGGTTTGTTTATCGCCAACGGTGGTGTAACTTCGGATAAGGTTATAGTCAATATCACCGCAGCTCCGGCAATAGCGGCGATTGAAACCTGGCCCGATGCTGGCATTCCAAGCAGATGGAGACCGGCTGCCGGTGCGTTTTATCGAAGTATCGAAAGAAAATAGAGGCGGCTTATGCGGTCTCTTGACGAGTCTGCACGATGAGTTTCTTATCGGCCTTTATGTGCGATAAAAAGAAAAAACCGGAATATGTTGAGAATAACAGCATCATATTGGAACGCGGCAAAATAACGAAATACGGGATGGTTACCATAGTACTGTTTTGACGATTGTACCAATTCTATTGGTCTTGACTGTAGAAAGTATGAGAAATGACATTTATATCGTTTTCTTAGCGTCCAAAATACAGAATGTGTGAGGGAAAAACTTGTCTGTTATATAAGTTTTAAGAGGTCAGATAACACTAAAGGTGTATCGAGCTGTAACGTTGGTTTTTTAGTGGGTAAAGATGCCTCTTAAACAGGACGAAAAGAGAACGGAGGAGGGTGATAATGTATCGGCACAGAACGAGGAGGTTAGTTGGAATGCCAGGTTTAACATATCAGACAGCAAGGCTGCATTGTCCCTGTGTCGAGGAGGACACCAGGTACGGTTTGCGAGGGATAAGCGGCGGTTTTACTATGATAGAGATAATCATAGTGGTTGTGATACTCGCAATAGCTGCGCTGGCAGCGGTTCCAATGATGAGTTCGGCAGCAAGTTTACAAATACGCTCTGCCGCAAATATGATCACTGCAGACCTGGAGTACGCCAAAAGTATGGCAATCAGCAGAGGACAGGATTTCTCAGTTGTGTTCGATGAGAACACAGAAAGTTACAGAATAGAGGATCAGGACGGCGTTGTTATACAACATCCTGTGAAAAAGGGATTTGATTATGAAATTAACTTCCAAAACGACGGCAGGCTGAGCAAGGTTGACATTACTAATGTGAGTTTCGCGGGTTTAAAAGTTACGTTTGATTGCCTGGGAAGTCCCGATAACGGAGGTACTGTTATCTTACAGGCGGATGGGACTACCAAAACGATTACAGTAGAGCCTGTAACAGGGTTTATCTCAATTCAGTAAACAGAAGAGGAAAACAGGTAAATGGTATCCTGGGGTTTAAATATTCGAGGTCAGCAGCCGATAGGGTTGGACATTGGTCATAACTCTATCAGGATGATTCAGCTATTGATCGATGATGAGCAGATATCTGTTATTGCGGCGGATGAAACTCATATCGATGCCGGCGTAAACGATGACGAGCAGGCAAGAAGAAGCTTTGTTATTTCGGCGATAAAACGGATGCTTGCAAATGGCGGCTATAACGGTAGAAATGTCGTCTCGTGTTTGCCGAGCGGCAAATTAAGAATCACCAGCCTGCGATTGGCGGAGGCGGAAAGATATGGCATCGAGCAGGCTTTGAGAAGGGAAGTTACCCAACGATTCGGATTAGATCCCGATAAGGATGCTATGGACTATGTGGTTGCAGGCAGCGTTCTGCAGGGTGACGAGGTTAAAAACGAACTGATTTTATTCGCCACAGATAACGAAACGATAAAGAGCCACATTGAAATGATTGAAGAAACCGAACTAATACCGGTGGCAATAGATACGATTCCATGTGCGTTATTCAGGAGCTTTGAGAGATCGCTGAGACGTCAGGAGGATAGAGAGCGGATATCTGTTTTTGTGGATGTAGGAAGCTGCCTTACAACCGTTGTGTTTGGCCGGGGAGGAGAAATTAGTTTTGTAAAACAGATTTCGATCGGCGGACAAAATTTTACGCAGGAAATCGCAGCAAAATTGGGTGTTAACGTCAGTGAGGCCGAGACGTTGCGAGAATCGCTTCGGGCGGATTCGGACCTTTTCTCAGGTAAGTCGGACCTGGCGGAACAAACGCCTGACGAGAACCGGAATAAAGTGGACCCATCGACCCGACAAGTGATGGTTGACGCGGTAAATGCGGTTGCTGAGGACCTTGCAAAAGAAGTGTCCTTGTGTCTCAGGTATTATACGGTGACATTCAGGGGCAGGCGTGTTGAGCGGGCAGTTTTTACCGGGGGTGGAGCGTACGATGAAATTTTACTTAATGTATTAAAGCGTCGATTGGCGGTTGAGATTGAAGTGGCCCAGCCGTTGAGAGGTTTTGATTTGTCAGGTGCAAGAACAAACGTACTTTTTAATAGTAGCAGGCGTGGTCTGTTTTGTGAGTGGGCGGTAGCTGTTGGGCTTAGTCTTAAGGGTTGGGATAAAATCCAAAGCGGCAAACGTCAGGCGACATACGAGTTACGAGAGAGTTATGAAAGAAATTGATTTTCTTCCGGAATGGTATAAAAGCGGCAGACGGCGCCAGGTCAGTTATCGCACGCAATATATCGCAATAGGCGGTGTGTTTGTGGTAATGGTGGTGTGGAGTTTTATTACCACACACTCGATTTCGAAAGCCAAAGCCCAGTATGCTCAAATGGCGACGAATCAGGCTCAGGCGGAAAATGTTTCAGCTAAATTGGCTGAGCTTGAAAATGAAATGAGCCTGTTAAGAAAAAACGCCGAATCCATAGAAGAAATCGATTCCAGAATTGATGTTGCAGGCGTTTTGGCAGAGCTGAGTTTTTTGATTGATGAAAAGATAGTCCTTCGAAAAGCGGAGTTTGTCGCAGAGAAGTTCCTGGACAAGGATGATGTCAAATCATCTTCGGCTGCGGTTGTCAGGGCGGTCCAGGCCAACTTGAGCAATAAGAATAAACTACCGCTTGGTAATGTGCGATTCAAGGTAGTGATAGCCGGTGTGGCGGCGGATGCGAGCGATGTGGCGACTTTGATGTGTAAGTTGGAAGACTCGCCGTATTTTTGTCAGGTTGTCCTGGCCTTTTCGCGGGGGGATGCTGAAATCGGGATCGAAAGAGCGTCTTCATCCTTCGCTGAGACAGATGTTGCCGGAGGGACTGTAAAAAATAAAGATCGTGCTGGCGAGTCCGGAGTCCAAAGCAAGATTCAGGTAAATGAGTTTGAGATAAATTGCTATTTGGCAAATTATTGTGAGTTGTAAAAGGTGAAAAGCGAAGATGTTTTTTCGGGAACGACAACAATTAACGATATGTGTTGTAGCTGGAGTGATTGTGTGCGTGTTTGTGCTGTTTGGGTATCTGCCTTTACGCAAGAGAATGAAGGCTGTTAAACAGGCCAAAATTACACAGACACTTGCAATTGCCAAAGGTGCTGCGGATAGCAGGCAACTGCCTCTGCTAAAGGAGCAATTGCTGAAACTGCAGAACAAACTTGGAAATTATCAGGCAAATATACCTGAGAAAAATATCTTTGGCGGATTTTTAGGCAGCGTTACTGATTTGATGAATGAAAACAATTTGAAAGAACAAGAGATCACACCGGGCGAGGAAGTGAAAGCTGACCAGTTTAATTGTATTCCGGTTAGTATACGCTGTAAGGGTGAATTGTCGCAGATATTCAAGCTCTATCGCCAGTTCCAGACATTAGACAGGTTAATTCGCATAGAGCAGGTAAAGTTGTCTAATGACAGCGGTTATAAGGGCCAGGTGAGTATGGAGACGAGGGCAATCATATATTACAGAGCAAAAGTCGGGTAAGGATAAGAAGAAGGATAAGAAGAAAGTAAAAGTCCAGATGAGACAGAAGGTGACAAATCGCGGCGGCCGGGCTAACGGGTTTATTGGTCGATTGACGGCTGAAAGGAAAAAAGCCGTAGCAGCATCATGTTTGGTTGCAGTGATGGCTATTATGTGGGTCAGAGTGCTCACTAAGCAAGCGCCGGAAGCGGCTGAAGCGGCGTTTGTGACAGAGCAATTGAACGCCGAAGGCACGTCGGATCAGAAATTAAATGTGTCGTTTATAGAATTGCCGCAGGTCGCAGGGCGTAATGATGTCATCACCAGGGACTTTTTTACATCGAGTGACTGGCGGCACTTTGAAGGTGGGCAAGAGCGCAATTTAGCTGTTATTGAAGAAGTAAAAGTCGTTTCGAAAAATGGTAATGAAGAAGTAATAAGAAAAGTTGCAGAGAAGCTGAAACTGGAAGCAATAGTAGTGTTGAGCAACAATCCACGGGCTTTTATCAACAATAAAGTGATATCAGTGGGCGATAAAGTGCTCATCCGTGATGGAGTTGATA
>CAYTNN010000077.1:0-18812 GCA_964439135.1 uncultured Pirellulales bacterium | reverse complement strand
GGGACAGCCACCTATTAATGGCTGGTGACAGTACAAAGAAATCAGGGAGAAATGAATCTCCCCGCCGCGAGCAGCGGGGTATCTTAGTGGATTAACTTTAACTCTTCGACGCAAGCGACGGGGAATTTACCCCAATAGAGATTAAAGGTGTCCGCCTGCCGCATAGGGGGTACATTTTTTGATGAGTTGTGCCTGATAAAGACAGTTTTTATAGAGGCCGCACTGGAACAAGCTGCTGACTGTCCTAAGTTTTAACAACAGCACAGGCAGGGAAGGGAACATTAATCCTTTTTATCTTTCGCCCCTGCGTAAAGCTCGTACTTAAGCAGACGGCACTCGATATTGGCATTGTAAAACTCAATCCGTCTGCTGGTACGCAGCCCGACCTTTTTGGAAAGCGATGGATTGCCGGTAAAAATGTAACCGTTATAACCAGCACATTTCTGTTTGAAGAAATCGCCGATGCGTTTATATGTATCATTCAGTTTTTCAATTTCACCCAGCCGCAAGCCATATTCGGGATTCATAACGATTATCCCCGGCTCCGGCGGTACGACCGTCTCGGCAAAGTCGCAAACATCGAAATCGATCAGGTGCGAGACTCCCGCGGTCATCGCGTTTTTGCGTGAGGCTTCGACCGCCCCTGCATCGATATCCGTAGCGATAATCCTGGCCGGCTTGAAACCCGCTTTGCCGCCCCGCGCTTTGCTCTCTTTAAGAGCGCCGGCGCGCATCTGCCGCCATTTCGGCTCGTCAAAATCTTTCAAATGCATGAATCCGAAGTTGTTTCGCAGCAGACCCGGCGCCCGCCTGCTCGCTATAAGCGCAGCTTCGATCGCTAACGTTCCGCTTCCACACATAGGGCAAACCAGCGGCCCGCCGCCGTCGTAACCTGTCGCCATTATTATTGCAGCAGCCAGGGACTCGCGCAGCGGAGCTTTGTGCGGCATCTTGCGATAGCCCCGATCCGAAAGCTTGAGCCCGGATGTATTCAGGTAGAGCCGGCAGAAATTATCCTTCCAGTAGAACTGCACCACCACCTTGTCTTTATCCTTACCTGAGTCGGGACGGGATCCCGTCACGCCGGCAATGCGATCGACAATAGCATCCTTGACCTTCAGGTTGGCGTACATGGAATTTTTCACATGTTCGGTATTAATCCTGCCGACGACGCTGAGGTATTCGGCCGGAGATATTATATCCTCCCAGGGCAAATCTTTGACATTGCGGTAAAGCTCATCGGGCGAATAGCACTTGAACTGCTTGAGTAAGAAGAGAACATTGTATGCCGTGCGCAAGTGCAGATTGAGCCGCATCGCGTCATACAGATCGCCCTGGAGCTCAAGGCCCGTTTTATGACAGTCGCCGCCCTGATAGCCTAAAGCTTCGACCTCCTGCCGGACATAATCAACCAGCCCCGCAGAGCAGGTGATAAGGATTGTACTTTTCTTTTTCGGGTCCACTCGTACTACTCTTTAGATTCGTTTGTTATGACAAAGTATTGACAATTATATTATGTGATTGTAACATTGTTTTGGCAAATCTTAAAAAGAAGAAAGGTGTATAGATGATATTTCTTATCGGGGAGTATTTAAACCGGTTCCCATTTTTCCAATTCGGGAGCCACAAAAAAGCAAGGTTAATTATGATGCGAGTTAAGAAGAAACAAATGTTTCAGAACATACTGCTAATATCAGTGATGATTGCCTGTTTGCTGCCTGCAGGATGCAAAAAAGACGAACCGGTCGACCACTCGATTCCGGGATATGCATACGCAAGTAAGGGCCAATACGACCAGGCGATAATGGAGTTTACCAAGGCCATAAATGCAAATCCGATGTCTCCCAAATTATACTACAATCGGGGACTTGCCCATTATCACAAAGCCGAATTCGACCGGGCTATCGAAGACTGCAATAAGGCACTTGAGATAAACGCGGGATACGCCGAAGCCTACAATAACCGGGGTAACGCCTATGCCAATAAAGGTCAATATGTCCGGGCCATAGCAGATTTCGGC
Organism: uncultured Pirellulales bacterium; assembly: GCA_964439135.1. GTDB lineage: Bacteria > Planctomycetota > Phycisphaerae > Sedimentisphaerales > Anaerobacaceae > JAFGPJ01. The sequence goes on along the minus strand of CAYTNN010000077.1, from coordinate 16,792 downwards.
AAGGCTCTTGAGATTAATCCGGCGTATGCCGAAGCCCACTACAATTGTGGACTCACCTACGACCATAAGGGCGAATACGATTCGGCTATTTCCGAGTACACCAAGGCGATTGAGATAAACCAAATTTATGCCGATGCTTATTGCAACCGTGGGCTTATCTATGGCAAGAAAGGACAGTACCAGCAGGCCATCGCAGACTTCGACAAAGCCATCGAGCTAAATCCCCAATCGGCCGAAGCTTACTACAATCGTACTGTTGCCTACTGCGGCCTGAAAGAATATGACAAAGCATGGCAGGATGTTCAGAAAGCACAAAGCCTGGGATTCCCAGTCCCGGCAGGATTTCTCAATAAGCTTCGCGAGGATTCCGGAAGAGAAAAATGAATTGCGGATTCTCACTATTTAGTTGATTTTCTCAGTACGGATATGCTATAATTAATAGAGTATTTGCAGAGACAGTGAATCTGTATTGAAAATCAATTTTAGCAGTTTTCTGGCATTTCAACGGACTATCGTCAGTTTTTATACGTAAGGAGACACAAAAGAGCAGTATCCCTCTGCTGTCATTAGAGGATTATTGCCCGGTTATTAATTGCGGATTCTCATGTGCCTGAGATGAAAACAATACAGTGATGCCTTTTTTGTTCACCTCAAATTATTGAAAGATTAACGAGGTGACACAAAAGGAGATGTATTTTATGGCAAGCAGAAGAAAACAGCTTAAGGAACAGATAGCCAGAACTCAAAATCCTGTCATACGGATGCAATTACAGGAGCTTTTGAACAAAAAGGGTCGACAAAATACAAAAGGAATCAAGAGAATCGAGGATGCCCTGGATTCGGTATTACGCCGGGTGATTAATAGGCTGCCTGCTTCGGCTCCACGCGTTTTGATGCTCGTATTAATCACTGTTATACTGTTCATAATATTTATGATTTTAGAGTGCAGAGCATAAGTCGCCCAGCCCCCCTGCCATTGCTCTAAAAATCCATCTTGTGCAGTTCTAAACAAATCGAGGCCCATATCGAATAAATCGATATAGGCCCCGAACTAATCGAATACCGCTGTTATTTCTACAAAAGCGGTTTTACTATTCAGTGGCTTCTGCCGGCTTGAACAGTCGGATGTCATCGAAGAACATCTTGCCTGAACCGCCGGGGATCGTCATGTTGCCCCTTGTTCCCAGGCCTATTGCGATCCTGTCAACGTTGGTCAGGACTATGCCCTGATCGGCAAAGGCCTGAAGCGGGATGACCCATTCCGTCCAGGTGGCGATCTGTGTCGCGGCCGGATCATCGTAGATCATAACCACAGGTGTGCCGGTACTGTTGGAAACCGCTACATAAAGCGGCTCAGCATCGTTACTGCCTATGCCGATGTCCTGGTGCGCCCACTGCCCGGTGACTGAGCCGGAAGTCGTGACATTCGAGAATACCGCCTGACATGTCAAAGCGGCATTATGACTCGTTAAGGCCAAGCCAACATAGACCTTCGCGCCCATCGGGATGCTCTCTGTGCCCTGAGCGGTCCAGGTGGTTCCGTTGGCTGAATGAGACGCTGTAAAGGTGCCGGAAATACTACGCTCCAATTTCACCCAGTACGGAGCAGTTATCGCGGCGGTCGTTGTGTCGACGCTGGTCCCACCCGTATCGGGACGCCGCTGGAAGGACACGCCCGAAGCAGGTGTCACAACCATAAACGCATGTGCCGAGTCAGGATCGAGCGACTCGCGAATCATCACGCCGGCCTTGGCCCAGTCGTTCGTGTTTTCGACGCTGTTGACTCTTGCGATAATCGAGCCGGCACCGGTTAGCATCTTGTAAGCAAAGTGGAACTCGTCGGCCTCAATGCCGTCAACTGCCCAGATATCTGTGCCGGAAGCGGTCATCGTATAGGTTCCAACCGGCCCTTCGACGAAGCTGCCGGTAGATGCCGGATAGCCTCTGAACCACAGCGACAGTTCCGTAACGCCTTCCTCGGTCCAGTCACGCGGGGCTGTCAAAGTCAGCTCTGTCTCGGAATACCTGGAGTAGCCCTGCTTATTGTTGTCGTAGGCCAAAGGCATCGACTGGCTGCCGCCGTGGACTATAGTCTCCTCGGTGTAAGAAAGAGTTGTTTCATCACCTACTGCACCACCGGTGCCGTTGCCGGAATAGACAGGTTCGTCGCCATGCGGGCCGTAACCAAGGCCGTCCTTCCAGGACCACCATATCTCGTTATTACCAATGTCGTAGTCCTCGAAGTCGTCAATGACAAAGAAATCGCTCGTCATGAAGCTCCAGACGTTGCCGGCCCAAGGGCTGTCGGGATTGACGCTGTTAACTTCATCGATCCGCCAGTAATAATTCGTAGCCAACAAGAGTTGACCGGGACTATAGTTCTCGTCACCGAGCGCCTTGGATCCCTTGTATTCAGGTGAGCTTTTCGTGGCATTCCTGACGGCATCTGCATCTGAGCCGAAATATACCTCATGTGAAGCGGCAACAGCCCCGGCATTCCAGTTAAAAATCACTGTGGGTTTTACGTCTACCGCACCGTTGGCCGGATCCGGGCCGCTGACGCCGCCCTCAGTAGTGAAGCTCCAGACGTCGCCTCTATGCGTAGCCGGGCCTTCGAACTCGTCAACCCGCCAATAATAAGTCTTTGCCAGTCCAAGTGTGCCGGGCTTATAAATTGTTTGGCCCACGAACGCACCAGTTACGGCATTGTTCACATCGTCAAAATTGTTCCCGAAGTACACTGTGTGTAATTTAGCATTGAATCCAGATTCCCAGCTAAGCTCAACATCCAGGTCTACCAATTCGGCACCATTAACAGGATCGGGATAAAAGGCCTTCTTGGATGGAATGATAAAGCTCCAGACATCACCTTTATACGTATTAGCGGAATCAACCTCATCGATTCGCCAGTAGTAAGTAATGCCTGGCACAAGCCCGTCCGGATAAGGATTTCCGGGAAAGCCGACAACTAAATATGGATCAGCCTGATTTCCGAAGAACGTGTTGCCCGTTCCGGCGTCTACATCATCAAAATTTTCGCCGAAATATACATCATGTGATGTTGCATAAGCACCCGGTGCCCAACTGATACTTGTCCATGTGTCCCGAACTATCGCGCCATCAGCCGGGCTGGGATTTGCCGACTTCGTTGACACGTATTCAGCGAGACGCATGACGTCTTCGACACTCGGAGGTACACCTGATGTATCATATAACCGAACAAATCCCCGGAACTTGTCGCCCGGCAGGTAATGCTTGACCCATGCCGTGGCATTTCCCGCGTCATCCGTCGCCAACACTGTCAAATTGTCGGTTGCGGTAGCAGAGGTCGGCCGTTGCGATGTCCACGTTTGGGTTAGACCCCAGGCGATCCCGGCCTCTGTAAAAACCACCTCGTTGTTGGTGTCCCGCGCTGCGCTGGCCGCGTTGAATCCCAACACGCCGGGTCCCCCGGCATCACCCCATGTGGTATTGCTGCCGTTCGCACTGCCCTGGTAGTAGAAAGGAATATCCGAATACCACACAATCTTGCCACCTGCATCCAGATATCGCCGAATTGTGCAACTGGCATTCATGCTCTCTGCAACAGTGTCCGGTGCAGAATCTCGACAGAACACCACTACGCTTAAGGCTTTGTCGGCGATATGACCGTCCATCCAAGTCTTGAGTTCGGCAGCGTCGAGAACCGTGTAGCCCGCAGCCTCCAAACCATCCCGTATGGACGTGTCACCTCCCGCCCAGGCCGATGGATAATCATCATCCCAGTAGAGAGCACGATCCCACTGAATAGCCTGGGCCCAAACTGTTGACAAACCCAACACTAATACGATAAAAAAGATGGGATAAATCATTTTTTTACACATCGTAATCCTCCTTATAAAATTTGGACAATTGGCTTTGGTTATAGGCCAAAGCAACCAATAACATTTCTTATTTTCCCCCCACATCCTTTTTCAGCAGAATGATCTATGACTCGATATTACCTCCTTCCTTCCAAAGCCCAATAAGGGCTGCGAATTAGAAACTGAAAAACCACGACGATTTACATAAATATCGTCTGCCCGAAGGCTGGAAATCAATAGATCATCATAATATTATTTATAATACATTTATCCCCTCTATGTCAATATAAATTGCTATATTATTGGGCCATCCGGGGCCATATTATGCTTGACAAAACATCTGCCATGAAATATTGGTCCTTATAAAACACAGCGCCAAATGAAAGGATGCCATCTTGGATTTTATGTTTGCCGGGCGGCTTTATCAATCAAAAATGGAGGCTTTTTGAGCTATGATTAGACATTATGCCGGGATATCATGTAAAATAAAGGAAAGCGGGAGAATTTCAATTCGCAAGCTATATTCAATACTTGTTATTTGCCTGATACTTGCAGCAGGCAACGGAGGCTCTACCGGCACAGCTTTAGCGCGGGCGAATGAACCTGCCGGGGATGTAGAAGCTGTTTATAAGACCATTGAGATATTTCCTCTTGTAAGTCAGCACGTTCACGGCTCGACAATCGTCGAGCTGCCGAACGGCGACCTGCTGGCAGCATGGTTTCAAGGTTCCGGCGAAAGATGGGCGGATGACGTCGCGATCATGGGAGCCAGACTCAAGGCCGGCGAAGAAACCTGGAGCAAGACTTTCGTAATGGCAGATGTGCCCCGGTTTCCGGATATCAATCCAATTCTCTTCATCGATTCTCATGACCGGCTATGGCTGATGTGGTACACGGTGATAGCAAACCAGTGGGAAACTTCGCTGCCCAAATACCGTATCAGCACAAACTATATGTTGCCGGATGGGCCGCCCGAATGGGCATGGCAGGATGTTTTGCATGTTAAGCCCGGCGATCCGGCCGAACGCGGCATTCAGCCCGGCGACCGATTCGTTAAATCGGTTGAAAGACAAATCAAGGAATATACAGAATATATTTCCAAGGGCAACAGCGTCTCAGCACTGTTAACGCGCAGCTTAGCGGATAGATGGAAGAAGGAACTGCTTGCTAAGGCGCGCGGCGAGGATATGATGCGGAAAGGCCGGCTCGTCGATTCCTCGGGCCAATCGACCGAACAGCTGCTTGGCTATCCGTATTTCAGACGCATGGGCTGGCAGACGAAAAACAAGGCTGTGATTGTCGATGAGAACCGGATAATCGTCCCCTTTTACTCCGACGGATTCAGCTTTTCACTAATGGCCATAACGGATGACGGCGGCAAAAACTGGCAGTTCAGTGAGCCGCTTGTGGCACCGGGAAATATCCAGCCAAGTATAGCGAAAAAAGCCAATGGAACATTGGTCGCCTACATGCGCGACAACGGACCCCCGCCCCAGCGTCTTCATGTAAGCATGTCCGCAGACAAAGGTTTGACCTGGAGCCCGGTGAGAGATTCCGAATTGCCCAACCCCGGCTCCGGAGCCGATATTGTCACTATGAAAAACGGTCACTGGGCCCTTGCGTATAACGATACGGAAGACGGCAGGCACAGCCTGGCGATTTCGATTTCAACCGACGAAGGCAAAAGCTGGGAATATACCCGGCACCTTGAGCTGGACACGCGAAGCAGAAATACGGCGACCAGCAGTGCCTATCCGTCTATCATCCAGGGCCGCGGTGATATCCTGCACGTGGTTTACAGCTACCATCATAACGACCGAAGGAGTGAGCCGAATAAAACAATAAAATACGCAACGTTCAATGAAGAGTGGGTCAGGCAAGGCGATGCTTCGAAAAGCAAATGATTCATTCTTACAAACACGCGCAGGCCGTATCGAAACAAGTCACATCCGCCGACGAATTATTCATGCCTAAGGGCCACGATCGGATCCACTTTGGCGGCGTGGACCGCGGGATATAATCCGAAGAGAATTCCGATAGTCATACTGATCAGAAGCGGCACGAGAATTCCCTTCAAGGTTATCACCGTGATCATGCCGGAAAAGTACGTAATTAGGAACGGAATAAGTGTCCCCATGCCCAGGCCGATTAAACCGCCCATGGTCGAGAGAACCACGGTCTCGATAAGAAACTGCACGACAATTTGCCTGCGTTTGGCGCCGATGGCACGCCTGATTCCTATCTCGCGCGTACGTTCCGTAACCGAAGCCAGCATAATATTCATAATTCCGATTCCGCCGACCAGCAAGCTAATGCCGGCGATGGACCCGAGCACGATATTGAATCTTTGCTTCGTCGCCTCGGCTTGCTTGAGCAGTGCCAGAGGAACGCTCACGGCATAATCCGTTTTCTTATGAAATTGTTCCAGCATTCTTTCGATCCCCGCGGCGACGGCCTCTACCTTCTTCGGATCATCCACCTGGACAATAACCTGGTGCAACTCCACCATCTCGCGTTCGTCTCCACCCGAAGTACGTTTCGTAAAGATGTCGCCGAAATACCGACGAGCCACCTCAATGGGAATATAAGCATCAACTTCCTGGTCGGGAATTTGAATGTTTCCGGCTTGCCCGCTTTCGCTTCTGACAATACCAATAACTTCGAACTGGTCGCTGCCCATGCGGACCGTCTGGCCGATCGTGCTCTCGGTAGCCAGGATTTTGCGAGCGCCGAATTCGGTCAGCACCGCAACCGGGGCTTGTTTGTCCTGGTCGGATTTCAGAAGAACGCGCCCGGCAAGAATCTCACGAGGTACGAGCTTGAACCATTCGGGCGTAGTGCCTACGATCCTCAGTTCCATAGCCCTCTCACGAAGACGCGAATCTTTTCGTGTCAGCTTTACCGGCGCGGTTTGTTGAATATAGCTGAAACTCGCCGCTATCCTGCGATAATCTTCATAAGTCAATCCGTAGATGCTCATGTGGGAATGCTCGGTGCTTGTAGCCTCTTCCTCCGCGGATTTCTTCGATGAGATAATAATATTGTTGCTGCCGAGCTTGCGAATCTGTTCGAGAGCTTCCTTACTGGCGCCTTCACCGACAGAGAGCATAGCCACAACACTGCCCACGCCAAAAACGACGCCCAACATGGTCAGAAACGAGCGCAGCTTGTGGAGCAGCAGATTCTCGATCCCGAGCCATATATTTCGTGCGATTCGAGTTTGCCTCATTTTGAACTCCCATCGATTCTGTCGATCAGGCCATCCAGCATGTGCAGCCTGAGATGGGCATGCTCTGCGATGGCCGGTTCATGCGTGACGATAATGATCGTTTTACCGGATTTATTCAATTTTATCAGGAGTTCCAGAATCTGCTCGCCTGTTGTCGAGTCCAGGTTCCCGGTTGGTTCGTCTGCGAAGATGACTTGAGGATCGTTCGCCAGGGCTCTGGCAATCGCAACTCTCTGCATTTGGCCGCCGGAAAGCTCCGTAGGCCTATGACCGACTCTGTCTCCGAGTCCGACTTGCTCTGCGAGTTCCTTTGCACGTGCCGCACTTTCTCTTGCGTCCCACCCAAGATAATAAAGCGGAAGCTCGATATTTCTTTGGACGGTCAGTTGAGGTATAAGGTTAAAACTCTGGAATATGAAGCCGAGATACCTGAGCCGAAACTCGCTGAGTGAATCATCGTCGAGCCGGCTGACATCTTTACCGTCAAGAAAATATGAGCCGGAAGTCAAACGGTCGAGGCATCCGAGGATATTCATCATGGTGCTTTTACCGGAACCGCTCGGCCCCATGATCGCCCAGAAGCTCCCCCTGTTGAATGTGATGTCGACCCCGGCGAGTGCTTTGACCTGTTCTGTGCCCATTTGGTATATCTTGCGCGCATTCACGAGTTTAACAATTTCCTGGTGGTTTTTAGATGGAGCCTGTTTAGCCATTTACTGATCCCTTTCCGCTCCCTGAGGCCTCTGGCCGCCTGTCCCCTGCCTCTCGCCGCCTGTGCCCTGCCTCTCGCCGCCTGTGCCCTGCCTCTGGCCTCGTCCCTGCCTTGAGCCTCCGCCGCCCTGAAAACGCTGCCGCATCGCATCCTTCTCCTCCTGCGACATGTTCTCGAAGCGCTGTCTCGTATTCTCCGCTTCTTTCTGGCGTTCTTCGTCCGACATATTTTCGAAACGCTTGCGCATCTGTTCCATCTGATCTGACGAGGGAGCATCAGAACCTCCCGGCAGCCCTGAACGATCACCTTCGGGACCCATTGACTGCCCTGGTGATTGCTGCAGCGGACGTGCAGTACCGCCGTTGCCGTTAGCTTCTTCGAGTCTCTGATTCACCCTCTGCTGGAAAGTATCGGAGCCATCGGGCAGATTGACATCCCCGGCCTTTGAGCCGGATTCGATAGTACCGGCTCTCAGTGGAGGCGTCATCAAGACAACTTCCCCCTCTTCGAGGCCGCTGACAATTCTTATCATCTTGTTATCGTCCAGGCCGATTTCGACTTTACGTTCCGTGTATGCCCCGTCCTTGACAACATAAACAGTAGGCTGCCCTGCGACCCGCAACACTGCCTGAACCGGGACATATACCTCATTCTCATATTGCGCAATGATAATTTCGGCCTTGCAGCTCATTCCCGTACGCAGCGAGCCATTGCTATCTTCCAGATATATATCCGTAGGATAAATTTTAAGGTCCGGATTTGCCCACTGCATTCGAGCGTCCGGCAAGGGCGCGATACGATTCACACGACCCAGGAACTTCTTGCCCGCCAGCGCTTCAACCGTTATCACTGCGGGAAGTCCCACTCGGACTTTTTCAAGACTGGTCTCATGAATATCCACCGCAGCTTTCATTAATGTAGCGGTTGGCAGGTTTATCAAGTCCTGTCGCTCGGAGACCTCGACACCGATATCCATCGGGTCTCGTCGGTCGAAGGGACCGCGTCTTCCGCCGCCGGAACTCGTTGCATAAACCACCATGCCGTCCTGTGGAGCATATATCGTCGTCTTCGCAAGCTGGTCCTCGGTCTTCTGTAATTTCTCTTTTTGACGGTTAAACTCAAGCTCTTTAGCCCTCAGGTCGGCCTTAGCCTGGATTACGTCGGCTGAGGCCTTGCGCTCCGTACGCTCCAGAGCCATATCGGCCTGGTTAACGTCACTCGTCAATTGTTCGATCTGACGATGATACGTAAAGTTTTGCAGTAGATCAAGGTTGCTGTTCGTCACATCCCGCTCAAGCTTTCTCCGCTGGACCGACAGTTTATCCGCAAGATACTCGGTCTCTGAGAGATATTTCTCCTCATAGAGTGTCTTCGACCAGTCATTCACATCCTCAGCACGTTTCAGGTCCTCTTCGGCCAGACGGATTTTAGCCGTCATCTCATTGACGTCTTTGGGGTAAAGCCCGTCCACATATTGTTGCAAATCCTGCTTTGCGAATTTCAGAGTAAGCCTGGCGACGTCGATGTCGCTTTTGGCCTGGTTCTCAGTAACGGCAAGGCTTTCCTGGGCCCCGACATAAGCGGCCTCAGCTCGTTGAACCGCAATATCCTGGTCGATTATACGGTCTTTAAGGGTACTTGCATCTAATTCGACCAGCAATTCTCCCTTCTTGACTAAACTACCGTCCGGAACAAGGCGGACAATCGATGTTCTGCCCTCAACTTCATTCCTGAGAGTAATCTGCTCCTGGGGGCTTATAGTGCCGGACTCCAGTACACTGATTGTCAGAGGGCCTCGCTTGGCAACGAAGGTAGAAAAACCGCTCGTTGGATCTTCTCGCCCTCGAACCACTTTGAGCCAGATGAAGAGCAGGACAATTGAAGCGAGCGCCACAACGATACCAACCGTCCAGAAAGACCTGAGTCCACGATGATCATTTGCTGCATTATTTGACATTACTGATAACCTCCGGCGAGAATTCACGCCATAAACCTTGTTCGTTTACTTTGAGCAAACCCAGATCACGCTGCAGTTCCAGTTCCGTGATGCGATAATCTACGACGGCCCGAGTCAGGGAGTTCTGAGCCGCGAGAAGAGAGTCCTGTGACGCCAGTAAATCACGTATCTCTGATCTGCCCGCTTCAAGGAAGATTGTATTGCTTCGGACGCGCTTTTCCGCAACCACAACCGACTGAGCCTGAATCTTAAGACTCTCCCGAGACTCAAGAAGGGTCCGTAATTCACTTCGAATGGACAATTTGATTTGATCTTCAAGCGATTGCACACTTCTTGTTGCCTGCTCGAGACTAAGCAGGCTGTTACGGTATTGATTCCGCTGCAATGTTCTTTCAACCGGCAAATCAAGGGATAGCAAGGCCGTATATCGGCCCCTGTCGAAACGTATGTTGCCGTCTTCATCGGTGTCCTGGATGCTTCCCGTCCCGCCCAGAGTCAATCCCGCCCGAAGGGCATCAGCTTTAACCACAACATCTCTCTGGGCATCGTAGACCGAGCCGATGGACTTCTGCAAATCCAGCCGGTTCTCTAAAGCCAGCTTCACTGCTAAAGACTCATCAATCTCCAACGGTCCGGCCTCTTCATAACTGGCCGGGATTAACTCTATAGGAGCGTCCGCAGGTGGTGCTGTTTCGGAAATCCCCTGCGCGGACGCTGTTCTCATCTCTTCAAGAATCGAAGATGCACGACCCCGCAATTGCACCAAGTCGTTCGGATCAAGCTCGATTAGAGCATCAGTCGGAAGACCGATGGTATTCTTGAATGAATCGAGAGTGCTCTTGAGTTGCTCCTGAGCGGAAATCCAGCTATTACGAGCCCCCAATTCCCGCTGGATCGCCTGGTCAACTTCGATCTCACGGATTCGACCGGCATCGGCCCGTCTACGCGACCAGCGAGATGATGCAACCGAACTGCGGTAGTTGTCCTCAGCGTTGGATACCCCGTCCATCTGACGCAGCACGTTGAAATACCCCCGGGCAACGCTAACAGAAAACGTCCTCTTATAGCGTTCGAAATCCCAAAGCGAGTAAATCACATCTCTCTCGGCCTGAGTCAGAGGCTCGCCGGCAATATGCACACCCGAGCCTCTCATCAAGGGAATGGTAACCGAAGGATCGGTACCGCCACTCAGCCCCATGGACGATGAGCCACCCTGAGTCAAAAGATTGAAAAGATTGATCGCTATCGACGCGCTCATGTTGATTCCGTTCTTAAGGGTACGACTCACCCCCCCGGATGCATTCGTGTTCAAATTATTGACAGTTGTATCAGCGTCAAAGTCGCCGCTAAGTGTGCTGTCCGCACCGGCATTGAATATATTTTCGAACGTATGACGTGTATAATCAAGGGCCAATGCCGTCCGAAAGACATCTTCTTTGCGAGACTGATATTCCAGGCTGTTGCGGGCGCCCACCTGGAGTGCCTGTACCAGCGACAATTTGACAGGCTTGTTGGGCTCGATTGGCAAATCTTCCGAACTGCCGGATGATTTGGCCTGCAAATAGTCCGGATCGGGCCAGTGTTCGACAGGCTTGAGCCGGTCCGTGCCGAGTGAAGCCTCGGAGGAAAGAGCTAAATTCTGCTGCTCCAGGAGGCGACGGCGAAGAATATCGCTGGGTCTTTCAATGCTGAATGGCTCGGTTTCTCCAAGTGCCTCTTTTTGCTTAGCTGTGATAATCTCAGCAGCAACTTTATCAGCCTCGCTGCGATGCTCAACCGGGGATCGACATCCCAAAGGAACAAGGACCAACGAAACTAACAGCAACTTAATTAAATAACACTTACCATGGCATGTTCTAAGCCCGTCTGAGTTGTTTCTAACTTCTTGCCACATAAGCACCTCTATATAAACCAGTGTCCTATCTGCCTTGAGGAACACCTGATCCTGCCGTACAGTTGTTATTGCTTAAATTCAGGCCTATGATATTGAAATTCCCAAGATAAAAACTGCCAGCAATCAGTTTATTTCAGGAATATGCTGCCCAATATTTACGCAGAAATTCACTTATAACAATGCTTAAGACGGGCTTTATTCGAATTTTATTGCAAAAAAAGGATTTTTTTGCAGTTAAATTCAATATGCAAAATAACATTGTTTTTTGACGCTGCGTTTGTTAGAGTCAATCGCTCAAACTGGTGCTGTGTTCGATAGTTTCAGACCATGCTTCGAATTTTCTGACGCTCTGAAACCATCTGATTGAGGATGATGGATCTTTTAACCTTTTCAACGAGTGGCTTATGAGTAAAAAACTGGTACTTATAACGGTTTTCGGCTTGTTTTTGGCAATTCCAACCCGGGGCTCGGATTGGCCCCAATGGCGAGGTCCCGGCAGGGACGGCATCTGGCCTGAAAAGGGCATTATCCGGAAATTCGATGCTCCACGCCTTAATATCCGGTGGCGAGCCAAAATCGCCAACGGCTACAGCGGGCCAACAGTCGCCGGCGGCCGGGTCTACGTCAGCGACCGCGTAACAACCCCGACTCAAACCGAGCGAGTTCACTGCTTCGACGCCATGACCGGCACCAAAATCTGGTCTTACGAATATGAATGTAAATACGAGAAAATCGAGCACAGGGACGGCCCTCGCACTTCGGTTACAATCAACGAGAATCGTGCTTATTCGCTCGGCACGATGGGGCATTTCTATTGCTTCGACGCCGCGACGGGAGACGTCCTCTGGAGCAAAGATCTCGACGCCGAGTACGCTATCAGAATGCCCACGTGGGGGATTGCATCTTGCCCCATAGTCGAAAACAATCTTGTCATCGTACACATCGGCGGCAAAGACAACGCCAGCATTGTCGCCTTCGACAAAGCCGCCGGAAAGGAACAATGGCGGGCCCTGAACGACCCTGTCTCATACTCGGCACCTATCGTCATCGACCAGGCGGGCAAACGCGTACTTATCTGCTGGACCGAAGAGAGAGTTGTCGGCCTTGCCCCGGCAACCGGAGAACTCTACTGGCAGCATTCATTTACCCCGGAACGCCTCAGCCAGAACATCGCCAGCCCGGTCTTCAGCAACAACTACCTTTTCGTCAGCAGCTTCTTTGACGGCTCGCTCCTGCTCAAACTCAATCCCGACAGGCTCGCTGTCGAAAAAGTCTGGCAGCGTAAGGGCTCGAACGAAAGAAACACCGACAGCCTGCATTGCTGCATATCCACTCCCATCCTTGAGGGCGATTACATTTACGGCATCGACAGCTACGGTGAACTTCGCTGCCTTGACCTGCTTACCGGCGACCGCATCTGGGAGAGTCTCGAAGTCGTCCCCAAAGAACGCTGGGCCAACGTCCACATGATACAATACCAAGACAGGGTCTGGATGTTCAACGAGCGAGGCGAACTAATCATCAGCAAATTATCACCCCGCGGTTATCACGAAATCAGCCGTACCAGGCTTATCGAACCCACAGAAGGACAGCTCGGACAACGCGGCGGCGTCTGCTGGTCACACCCGGCATTTGCTTACAGGCACGTCTTTGTCAGAAACGACGAAGAACTTATCTGTGCCGACCTCTCGGCGAAAGAATAGATGCCGGTGCCGGCGATAATCGTTTCGCCGTTTTCCTATCCTGATTACGACTTGCTCGCCTCGGCTGTGCCGCCATAGGCACCGATATTTACGACACCGCCGTTAGGGGATGGTTCAAGATATACCGGAGTGCTCGTATTGCCAGCGTCAATACAGGGACTTGTCACCTTATCCTGAACCCAGCTTTGGCTCTTCGGGTCCCAGCGTCCTGTCCTGGATGTCAAATGATAATCGCCGTTATCAGGGTCAGCGAAATGTGGGTCGGCATCAATATTACCTTTACCCGGCCAGAGGCCTCTATCGGAGCCTCCCCGGACATTGCTGTAAGTGACATTGACTATAGACTTGTCGTCAATGAATATTTCGTCGCCGTCATTCCAGAGGATGCAGTTTGCCACTTGAAAAACGCTGGGAGATTGCGAACCGGCGTCATCCGGATTGCAGGCCAGGGCGCTTCCGCTGCCTGCTGAATTTCCGACGAACGTGCAATTAATCAGTATCGTACTTCCGCTGTTCGAGTTGCGTATTGCCCCGCCGAATGTCGCCGCCGAGTTTTCGACGAAGAGGCAATTGGTCAGAGCCGGGCTGCCGGACATGTTATTGCGTATCGCCCCCCCGCCGCCTTCGGAGACAGAGTTTCGAATAAACTCACAATACGTTATCACCGGCTGGGCGTATCGTCCCAAATTGTACATTGCACCGCCGTTGTGGGTGGCCGTGTTGGCGCTGAACATGCAGTCGCTTATGACCGGCTTGCACTCGGGCTGCTCCCCGTTGTTGTAAATCCCGCCGCCGCCGTCCGCGGAGTTCTTGCTGAACATGCAGTCCGTCAGCGTGGGGCTGCTCTCGGTATAAAACCCGCCGCCAAGTGACCCGGAGTTCCCGCGGAATGTGCAGTTGGTCACCGTCGGCCTGGCGTAGTCCCCGCAATAAATACCGCCTCCCATCTCGTGATAGCCGCCGGTAATGGTCAGGCCGGCCAAAACCGACTCAGGCGTCTCGTACCGATGGAACTCGAATCCCCGATGGGGACTCTCGGCGGTTCCTTCGCAGTTTATGATTACAAGGTTCGGATTGTTCGGATCCTCGCTGCGGACGGTAATCGCCTTGCCTTTGAAATCCAGGTCCCGGTTGCCGTCGCCACTATAGGTCCCCGGCAAAATAACCACCGTGTCTCCCGATGCAGCCTCGTCGATCGCTTCCTGTATGGCGTCAAACGGATGTATAGCCGAGCCGTCCTCAAGAGGATCGGAAACGGCCGGATCGTCGGGACCGGGGTCACCAAGAGCAAAAGCATCTACATAAATAATATCAGGCGAAGGAGAAGTCAGCACGGTATCGGCATAAAAATCAACGCCCCAGCAGTTCCCCACCATGGTAGATTCGTTATCAGAATGCAGCGTCCGAACCGTCTGGCTTGAGAATACGTATCCATCGGCCGTCGGCCATATCGTATAATTTGTATTCGAGTTCAGCTTCACAAGAGCATATATCCCTCTGTCATCGGTCCATACCATAAGAGGCTCACGCCCCCCCGGCTCGGCGGAGACTTTAGCGTTGGCAATCGGCCTGCCGTCACGATCCATAACTCGACCGCTTATAATCTCACCCGTGCCCGAAGTCATAATGTTGTAGATACATCCGAAAACAGTCGTGTATTTGCTGTTTGCCGCATCAATGTTCGGTAGATTATACCAAACGTCATCGACGCCGTACCAACCCATATTCAGGTGGTGATACATAGTCGAAGACTCATACCCGTATCCATCGCAAATGACAGCATGCCCTGTGTTCGGATCAAAAGGATGTGAAATCGCAAGGATAACAGGAGCTTTCGCGTCGAGATTCGGATTGATCATCTCTGTCATAACCTCATGGATATTCCGGTCGGAATCATATCCCAGGACCGCATTTTCATATTGGAAGATGCTAACCATCGCATCCCTCGCATCGGGCATCAAAGCACCCGATCCGTCAGAGTCATAATACGTCTCGACAGCGACGCCGGCATCATAGCAAATGGCCCCGATGGCCTGGCGCTGGGACTCTGTAATGTTGCCGCAATTGGCATCGGGCCTCAGCGGCATATCGCTCCAGTTATACGGCCCGCCGAGGCCGTCACCGCCACGGCTGGATGCGTTTTGCCTCCTTTCTCCGCCTACATGGATCGCAAACTCCTGCACGCCGATCGGTTCAGTCGGATACTCGTAGTAACGCATAATCTGGGCCATGACCGTCGCGACACAACCGCAGGGATAATTACTGGGGGTGTAATAGTTATATAAATTATCGCCGCAGGATTGTGTCTGGCCCCATTGGCTTTGCAGCAGCGGCAGTACCCGAATATCGCCGAGGTTTCTCACGCTCAACATGTCGAATCGGCCTTCGGAATCCTCCGCAAGGTCGACAAAACGCCGCCACTTGCCCTGGGGGCTGCCGGCTGCCTGCGTTTCGGCCGTCGACTGGAGATAGTACGTATGTGGCGAGGCCGTCCCGGCCTTGTTTTCTATTCGAGGGCAAGATGCCCTCGCCACCGCTTCGAGACGCCCGCCAAGGTCGCCGGTAACTAACGCCACCAGCGGATTCTCAAACGAAAGGTCGTAAGTCCCTTCAGCGGCGAAACCAATAATCGGCTCAATCCGGTTGTCCGCCGAGACTATCACATACCCCGACGGCTCCAAATTAACAATGTAATAAGCCGGCCTGTCTGAATCATCGGTGTAGGTCTCAATATCCCTGACCCGCCGGCCGAGAGTCGCGCCGAGCGGCCGAGGACTTTCCTTGAGCCAGCCTGAAACGACCATTTCGGCCTCATATTCCGTTGCCTGCCGGGCCGATAAACCGCTGCAGAGCAGTAAAATCGTCAAAAGGGCTGTAAAAACAATGCTGTTAAATTTCATCTGGTCTAATTCTCAAGAAATAGTCGATTTCGGCGGCGACCCTGATGCGCAGGCAAACCGCTGCCGTACGAAATGCTTTACCTCAACCATATTGAATAGCGCACCCTTTCACTGCTTTGCTTTCCATAAAAACCGGAAAACTATTAATATTATACATTTTTACGCCCTGCATTCAAGGAAATAATCGCATTCCAGCAACAACCGCCGGCTCTTTTACAGTTCCTGTTGCGTAAACAGTATTTGTCATTCCCGCGGAAGGGCTTGTTGAAAAAGTCATAAAGTGGCGTTTGAGATTGCCGCGCGATTCTCCGAATCGCTCGCAATGACACTCAAAATGCGTTCCATGTCATTGCGAGGAGCGCAGCGACGAAGCAATCTCGTCTTTTGCAACAGGCCCGGAAGCGGGAATCCAGCTTTTTCGCTCTAAACACTGCTTAGACAGGGATTACATCGTCAGTTTTCGTTTTCCGCAATAGATACTATATAGCCGTTTTTTATGGTTCAACTGCAAAAAAGTTGGTGGGCTGATAAGAAATAAACCCTGCAACTCTTTTG
>CAYTNN010000076.1:0-18819 GCA_964439135.1 uncultured Pirellulales bacterium | reverse complement strand
GTGAGGCCATCGGTTATTGAGACGGACAGCCCTCTCCATAAAGGCTATAAATCTGTAATGATATTCGCAAATATGAAAAAAAGAGCGTTCGAAGATGAAGTCTTTACGCTCACATCTATGCCAAATCTGGAATCCTTGAGACAATGAGATTATGGGCAGCATGGGCGATTTTGTTAACACTTTCTTATGGAATGGCTTTAGCCGAGGAAGAGTATTCCTTTGACCTGTCAGAAATAGAGAAAAAGCCATTGCATATTGGGGGATATGTCGAGTTTAATCCCGTTCTTTTCGGATTGGATACGAACTCTGCATTGTACAAGCTCAACTTGTATGACCGCGACAAAGAAAATATCCGTGAAGAATATAATTTTTCGGTGTTGTTAGATGGCAGCTATAAGAAGGGAACCACAGAATTTCGTGCAATAGTCAACACTGACTTAAGAAAATCCTATCTCGGATGGTCAGAAGAAACGACACTTTATGAAGGCTATATGTCATCAAGACCATCGTCGACGTTCAATTTCAATATAGGTAAAAAAACGTTAAAATGGGGCACAGGATATGCATGGAATCCTGTAGCATTTTTGGACAGACCTAAAGATCCCTATGACCCCGAGCTGGCCCGTGAAGGCTTTATAGTGGCATCCGCGGATTACATTAAGAGTTTTGACGGTCCATTGAAAACGTTTTCTTTCACACCGGTTTTGATGCCCGTTTATGACCATATAAACGATGATTTCGGAAAGATTAACCACTTGAATTTCGCAGGGAAGACGTATTTTCTGCTTTATGACACAGATATTGACTTGCTCTTTCTTACAGGTGGAAGCAAAACAAGCCGGTACGGTATGGATTTTTCCAGGAACATCACCTCAAATTTTGAGATTCATGGAGAGCTCGCGTTTATTAATGATTACGAAAAGAGATATATCAACAGTGATGGAACAGTCTTTAATAATGAATATGATGCGACAAGCTATCTGCTTGGCCTCCGATATCTGACCGAATCAGATACCACCTATATCTTTGAGTTTTTTCATGATGCAACAGGATTTGCTGAGAGCGAAATGACAGACTACTTCTCGTTCATAGACCAGGGTTATGATACGTATCTTGCTTCAGGTGATGATTCTCTTTTAACAAGAGCATCAAACTTAGCTGAAGGAAGCTACAACAGAAGAAATCCCATGAGAGACTATCTCTATCTACGCGCCAGTCAGAAAGAGCCGTTTGATATACTATATTTTACACCTTCGCTAACGGGGATATTTAATGTTGATGACGAAAGCTTTTCCATTGGCCCCGAGTTATTGTACACCGGCATCAAAAATCTGGAACTTCGACTGAGAACGACCTTTCTTGTGGGGGACTCATATACCGAGTTCGGAGAAAAACAAAATGATTACAGGGCAGAGTTGCGGGTGAGATACTATTTTTGAGCCAAAAAAGAGTGCAAAAGGTAAAACTATGGACAGCGGAGCAGCCGACAAGGCCGCCATCCGGCGGGTGAGAGTCCCGACGTGCCAATTGCCCGATTAAGGCACGTAGCGATACCACAACTCATCGCCTCGAAGCAAGAGTCCCGTTGGAAATACTCAATTTATTTTTTTGAGCTTCCACATGTCTTTTTGGTATATTAAAGTGCTTTTGTTTCATGTTCTTTAAGAATATTCGGAAATTAAGACATCCGGTTTTGCTACGCTTGATTAAATACATTAAACAGGGTGATTTTCTCTAAACCAGCCTTTCAGAGCGATTTTTAAGGCAAGAAAAAATAAAAAAAAAAGTGAAACCGTAACAAAATGGTAACATTTAGCCGGTATAATCCCTTATATTAATATGAAATACAAATAATTATTACAAGCCCTGGAGGTATAGCATGTCACGGAATCTCGCTCTCGTACCGGCCTTAATATTGGCCGCATTTATGTCGCTCACCACAGCAGCGGGGCAAACTTTACCCCCGGCAATCCAATGGATTCCGCAAGACGCCTTGATTGTGCTGGAAGTGTCCAGGCCGAAAGAACTAATCGAAGCATTCACAAACGACAAAGCGACCGCGGCTATAACGGCATTGCCACTCTACAAGCAACAGGCATCGAAACCTCAGTTCAATGAATTCCTCAATATAATCAGCTTTATTGAAACCACGTTAGGCACAGACTGGCGAACGGGGCTGGGGAAACTAACGGGAGCCGGGATTACACTTGCGGTGTGTCCCGAAGATACGGTGTTGCTGATTATCGACGCTGAGGATGATCAGATGCTGGAACGGTTTCACGAGTTTTTTTTCAACATCGCTCGATCCGAGGCCGAAAAAAAGGGCAAATATAATATAGTAGCATCCAAAGAGTATGATGGTGTTACGGCATGGACGTTCGATGGAAAAGAAGCACACACGATTATCGGCAAGCGGCTGGTCTTATCCAACCGTCCGGAAGGGCTCAAAGCTGTCCTGCAACGCCGCTCACAAGCGAAAAATGAGAGCTTAGCGGCAAACGCCACCTACCAGGCGGCGAAAAGAACTGTCGGGCCCGATGCAATCGCCAATGCCTTTGTAAATCTCAAGCCCCTGATTGGTCTTCCACAAGTCGCTCAACTCTTCGAGCAACAGCATGAAAATCCCCTGGCGGCACTGGCTTTCGCAGGAATTTTTGAAGCAGCACGCAATTCGAATTGGCTTGCGCTGGGACTACACATCGAGGATAGCACGCTGATCTTTCGGGCATCCGTTGACGGCAAGACGGCAGCTCAGACGAGCCCCGCCGCCTTTGCCTTACCGAAAAAGCCGGATGAAGGTGCCCTTCCAAACCTGACGGTACCGCGTCAAATTGCTGCGTTAAGTCTATATCGTGACCTTCATCAATTCTACGCTGCCAAGGATGACCTTTTCCCCGAGCGTACATCCGGGTTGATTTTCTTCGAGAACATGATGGGTATATTCTTCAGCGGGCGTGACCTGACCGAAGAGGTTCTGGCGGAAACCGAACCTGAAATCCGCCTTGTGATGGCCGAGCAGCAGTACGATCCCGCAATCGGTACAACGCAGATTAAGCTCCCGGCCTTTGCCGTAATCCTGCGGCTTCACCACCCGGAGCAGTTCAATGAAGTAGCGGAAGAAGCCTGGCAGAAAGCCCTGGGCCTCATAAACTTCACTCGTGGCCAGCAGGCATTGCAGGGGCTGATTATAGACCGTTCTGTCCACGCAGGGACAAAATACTCTATGGCTTACTTTTCAACCTCCGGGATCGATGAAAAAAATAATCTGGAACTGCGATTCAACATCCGCCCTGCATTGGCTATGCCGGGCGAATACTTAATTCTAAGCTCTACCGATGGTTTAGCCCGAGACCTTATCGATTCCCTGAACCAGGAAATGGAGCACAAGGTCAAACCACTTGCCGAAAGCAACAGCCTTGTAGAAATCGAAACAGCCCAGCTAACATCGATACTAAAAGCAAACCGGGATACGCTGGTACGTGGCGACATGGTCAAAAAGGGCAGAACACAGGAAGAAGCTGAAGCAGGTATCGATATGCTCATAACCGTGGTGAGGTTAGTTGACCGCGCAAAGTTGAGCCTTGGCACACACGAGGGCTTAACCCGGGGGCGACTGGAAATAAAGCTGAACTTGCAGTAAACTTCTGTTTGTGCTAACGTTTATCTGCGGGTGTGAATAGCGAAAGGAACGACTCATGGCTGGGCAAACTGAGAAACCGCCGGACCCCCGCTGGGCCTGGGCGGCATACGAACCTGACGCCGATCGCCCGTGGAATCTTGCGCGAGCGGGACATCTTTACCGACGCGCGGCTTTCGGTGCCAATTGGGACCAATTGCAGCAGGCGCTCGCCGACGGGCCGCAACGGACCATAGACATGCTGCTCCAGCCTCAGGGCGATATAGCAGGATTCAACCGCACATACGACGAATATGAAGCGGCCACAGGTTCGGTGGACCAGTTGCGGGCATGGTGGCTGCGGCGGATGATTCAAACCCCGCACCCGCTGCAGGAGAAGATGACGCTGTTCTGGCACAGCCATTTCGCAACCAACGCCGAGAAGGTCAAGAATGCCCGATTGATGCAGCAGCACGTCCGGCTTCTGCGCAGTCAGGCTCTGGGCTCGTTCCAGGTTCTTCTGGAAGGCATCTCACAAGACCTCGCCGTGCTCATCTGGCTGGGCGCCGAGGCCAGTCGCAAAGCACAGCCGAACGAGAACCTTGCCCGGGCGCTCATGGAGACTTTCACACTGGGCCCGGACCACTGCACGGAAGATGATATCCGGGATGCGTCCAGGGCTTTCACAGGCTGGTTCGTACTCAGGAACAAGCTGCGCTATATTTCTCGCGAGCACGATGAGAATGAAAAACAGATCCTCGGCCGGAAAGGGAACTTCGCTCGCGACGACGTGACGCGAATCATACTCGAACAGCCGGCCACGTCTCGCCGGCTCGTCCGCAAGTTGTACCGCTGGCTGATCAGTGAGACCGGGCAGCCCGGCGAGGCCCTAATTTCCCCGCTGGCCGAGTCTTTCGGGACCGATTACGACGTGCAGAAACTTGTCGAAACGATGCTGCGATCCAATCTGTTCTTCTCCGCGGCGGCATATCGCAGGCGAATCAAAAGCCCGGCGGAGTTTGCGATTGGTATAGTCGAGGCTCTGGAAGAGACGGTCTCCACCACGCAGCTCGCAAACGACCTGGCTAATCTCGGCCAAAATCTTTACAACCCGCCGACCGTAAAAGGCTGGGCCGGCGGACAGCACTGGATCAACAGCACGGCGATAGTCGCTCGCCAGAACCTTGCCTCGGCATTGCTGCGAGGCTCGGGCCCGTACGGCAACAAGCTCAATCCCTGGGCCGTAGCCCAAAGGCACGGGTGCGCGACGCCCGAAGACGCCCGGCGGTTTCTGCTCGATCTCTTTCTGCAAGGCAGTATAGACCCCGACGTTTACGATGCGCTGCCGAAGACGGCCCGCCGACAGGATGATGACCTGGGGGGACGAGCACGTTATCTTGCGCAGGCAATCGTCACGTTTCCTGAATTCCACCTGGCTTAAATTGGGAGATAATACAATGTCCTATACACGACGCGATTTCTTGAAGGCCGCTCTGGGAGCGTCAACGATGCTGTCGCTCGCATCGCCGGCGCCGAATATACTTCTTCGTGCTGCGAGCACCGGCGCCGCTCGGCGAAATGAACGCGACACAGTTCTCGTGGTCGTTCAACTATCCGGCGGCAACGATGGTCTCAACACCGTGGTTCCGTACGCCGACGACGAATACGCCCGAAACCGCCCTACGCTGCGCTTACAGCCCAAAGACGTGCACAAGATCAACTCGTATCTGGGCTTCCATCCGCGAATGGAAGCCTTCTCGCGTCTGTACAAGGAGGGACATCTGAGCATCCTCCACGGCGTGGGCTATCCCAATTCGGACCGCTCTCACGACGTCGCGATGCGCCACTGGCATACCGCCAAGCCGGATGATCCCAATTGCCAGACGGGCTGGCTGGGCCAGGCCGCAGACAGCGTCTGGCACACAAACCAGAAGGACACGCCCGCCGTGTTCGTAGGGCCGATCGTTCAGCCTTTCGGCCTGAGGGCCGAACACGTGATTATCCCTTCTATCCAGTCGCCGGATGATCTGACTATCGATCCGGCGCCGGGCGAATCGCAGCCGAGGCAGGCGGTCGAGCTTTCTCGTGCCGACAGGGACAATCCACTTCTCAACCACCTGCGGGACTGCACGGCGATTGCCCGTGCCAACAGCCGACGAATCGAGGCGGTGGCCGGGGCATCCGCCAACAAGGCCGAATACCCGGCGTTCCGGCTCGCCGAGACTTTGCATACGGTTGCCAGGCTAATCCGGGCCGACGTCGGCATCAGGATATTCTTCACCGAACTCGGCGGCGGCGGAATCGGCGGCTTTGACAACCACGCAAATCAACTGGGCAACCACTGCTCTCTACTGCACCATTTATCCGAATCAATAGCAGCGTTTATAAATGATCTAAAGCGAGACAAGGCATTGAATCGTGTTCTGCTGATGACCTTCTCTGAATTTGGCAGGACAGTGAAGGAAAATGGCCGACACGGCACCGGTCATGGTGCGGCTGCCCCCGTCTTTTTGGCCGGCGGCAAACTAAAGAGTGGTCTAATCGGGTCACATCCCAGCCTTACCGATTTGGATAACGGTGCCATGAAGTTCCACACTGACTTCCGCCGCGTCTATGCAACCGTATTGGACCGATGGCTTGGATTTGATAGCCGGATAGTACTCGATAAACAGTTCGAACTGCTCGATATTTTGAACGTTTGACTTTTATAGTCTATAGCTGCCTACATCGAGGGGAATTAGAGGGGTCCGGTATGCTCTGTAGAAAAGCTTTCATAAATTACCTATTTTAAACTTGCACGCTGTTTTCGAATGTTATATTCAATCGAGAATGAGCACTACATCTAATACCAAATACGATTAAATTGTGCACTTTTGTCATCTCGACCGGAGGGGGCCACGAAGTGGCCTTCAAGCGGAGAAATCTGGTATACGAAACCAATCCATGTACAGTAACCAGATCTCTTGACTCCGTTGCGCTTCGCTCTCCCTTGGGGACACCTGACGGTGGAGATGACCCAAGCAAGCGCAGTTGCTAATCAGAAATCGTATTAGTTAGGTCTGATTGATGATATTCGTATCTATGACGAGGTGCTCAGCGACGAGGAAGTCGCGGAGCTGGTAAAGTAGGAACGCGGAATCAACTGTTTCGATTCTGGATTCCTGCTTCCACAGGAATGACAGTCTATGACGAACTGCGGGTGTCGGGCGGTAGGGTGGGCACTGCCCACCAATCATGTTGCGGTGTGCGTTGCCACCCTACGGGCCTGCGGCAGGTTTTACGTTCCTGTCGAGAAGCAGCGAGCCCGGCGGCGCTTTCCAGACCCGGCACAGAGGATTTTCCGTTCGGGTCCAGCCTTTTTCCTGCAGGGTCGGTTTAGTGCTGTAAATTCGCCGCTCTGTCTCGGCATTACGATATTCATAAAGCGGTGCGATACTTGAATTTTTGCTCTGCTGTTCGCTCGACGGCAAAGCATAAAAAAGCGGTTCGGCAGATGGATTAGGGCGCTCCATAGTCAGTTTGATTCCCCGTCCTTTTTCAGCGTAGATGGGGACAAGATCGTTGTGAGCTCTTTTCGGCTCGACGGCATAGAACGGTATCGATTCGACAGAATCCCACAGTTCCGCCTTCTCCACGCCGTCGCGAAGCAGATAGTTCCGCGTGGGCAAAACGGAATTTGCCGACCCTACGAGTTCATCCCGTACTTGATATACCGCAACCGGCAGAGCCAGACGTGGATCGTCGAGGTTCAGGCGGTACATAATCTGATTGTAATCGTAGCGCGGCGTGGCGTTTTCCAGTGAGCCGGAGAATGTGAACGTGTATGTGCCCTCGAAGAAAATCTCGCGGCCGCCTTCTTTATCGAAAAATGGATGCTGCTTCGGATTGTAGAAGGAATATTTATTGTGCGTAGCAATCTTTCCGGCATACGCCCACGGCCCGACGGGCGTATCGGCCTCGGCGTACCAGAGATCGCCCAGAAATGAGCTTTCGCCGAACTGCTGCACGAAAATCGCGATCCATCGTTGCCGGTAGTCGTTGAAATAGACGCTGCCGCCGTGATGTGTGATTTTTTTGCCCGAGGTTACATCGTAGAGATGTGTGTCTTTCTTCTCTTGCTTCAGAGCTTCGATTAGCGAAGGCATTTGGGCGGCATCATCGCCAATCAGCTCGCCGACACGGATCCAGTGGCAGGGCTCCGGCGGTTTTGGAGACGTCAAGACTTCGTAACGGTTCGGGTCGAGTACGTGGTCCCACTCGGCCTTGACGCGCATGCGAACCGACAGAGGAAATTGTGTGGCGAAATAGTAGTATTTCTTCCCATCCACTTCCACCGCGAAGGCATGTCCCGAATCACTATGCGGCAGGAAATCGGGCCCCGAGCGAACAAGCGGTTCGAATGACTCGGTCGCATCGTTGAAAACAACAAGCCCACGCTCCAGCACCTCGCCGAGATTTTTCAGCCGGGCCAGTTTTGCGACCATCCGCTGCCGGCCCTGGTTGTCCCTGACAGTCAGCAATCCATCGAGCCAGACTAGGCCCTTCTCTTTCAAGCGACAAACCGGCCTGCTGAATCCGTCCGCAGCAACGTAGTATTCGAGATCGACGCCGAGAGAAGGATCGAGCCCCCCCTGCCCGGGCAGATCCGAAACCGCGCCGGCCATTGCAAAGTGCCCGAGGGGATACGAGGGCCTTCCCGTATCGCCCCACATCCAGAACAGCCGGCCGTGATAGATGCAGTTGTACACCGAATCCTGTCCCATGACCTGCCCGTTGAGGACCGGGTTTTTAAGCGGAACCGGACTGCCGGTAAGAATACTGTCACGGTAGATTCCCTGGCCCGTGACGCGATAGAGCCGCTCGGCAATATTGTGCCGATCTATTTTGATAACAGCACTGCCTCCGGGCGAGGTCTTCAGCCTTGTTCCGTTCATGCCGAATCCGTCTTTTGGGAATTCATAGCCGTGACTTTCGACGAAAAAAAAGACCTCTGCGTCCATCAGGCCCGGCTCGTGATACGCCACGATTCCGTTGCTGTCCGTAAAATACCGCGTGTTATTGGTCGTCCGTAATTCGACTAAAGGCACGCCCCTGCCGGTCTGCCGGTCCACTACCTGAATCTTGAAATATTTGTTTGAGGAATCCTGCGCCGAAGATAATCGTTGCTCGGCGGCAATGACCAGGCCGGGCGGAACAAGAGCCGGGATAAGTATCATTAAAACGGCTATCAGATGACTTTTATTAATTGTCTTTACTTTTTTGCTCATCGTAATTAAAGAAATTGGAAAAGCCAACGGTCGGATTCGAACCGACGACCACTGGTTTACAAAACCAGAGCTCTACCACTGAGCTACGTTGGCATCACTATTTTTCGATATACGCGTATATCGACCTCAAGGGCAGTATTATTTTACTTTTATCGGGAAATTGTTGCAAGCAAATTAAAGGCAAGTTTTGTAGCAAGAAAACTATGTGGCTGATGTATCACTCAGCAGTATCGGCGTGAAAATCAAACTTTCTGATTGAGCTTGATCATATTTGTTGCGACTTCCAAAACTCTTTCACGGAGTGCTTTCGGCGCCAGAATCTGGACCTGGTCGCCGTATCCGAGTATCCACCAGGTGATTTCACTCAGGCCGTCGACGCGAAATTCAACGATTGCCGAGCCGTCGCCGTTGGGTGCAACTTTTTGTGTGCTGTGCCATTTTACCTCGGCGATATTGTTTGCTACTTTTGGCAGGAAATGCAGCTTTACATGGTAGATTCGTCCTTCCGGCATCATTGACCAGGCCCTGCCGAGGTATTCGGACACGTCAACATCCTCGTCTCCAAGGAAGCATTCTTCCGTAGTTTTCAATTCCCTGATGCAGTTAAGCTCGAATGTCCGGACGTTATTGTGCAGGTTGGAGCGGCCCAGCACATGCCACGTCTGGTTATTGTAGAAAAGACGATAGGGACACAGTTCAGTTTTAACGACTCCACTCTCGAAAAACGGATAGTAACAGATGTTCACTTTGTGTTTCTTCGCGATAGCTTCCTGTAATTGTGTGAAGATCCTGTCAAATTGGACATTCTGCCGGACCGGTGCCCGGGTATTGACTCCGGTGGAGATATTTCTCAGGGCTGTCTTGCAATATTGTTTGATTTCGGCGGGGAGATTGTTTTCGATTTTCAGGGCGGCCAGAAGTGCAGACCTTTTGAACGGCAACTGTACCTGGTTACTTACTTTGTGAGCCAGCAGAAGCAAACTCATTGCTTCCTGGAGGTTCAGATCCGCCGACGGCAGGAAAAATTCAGGTTCTATGGTATAGCCGCCTGTTTTTATATCGTAATGATACGGCACGCCGATAGCCTGCAGCTCTTTCATATCGCGAAAGATTGTCCGCCGGCTCGTTCCAAACATCTCGGACAAATCACCGACGGTATAACTTTCACCTGCCTGCAATGTTGTAAGAATCTCTATAACTCTGTTAATTCTGCTGCGTTTCACAACTCGTGCCCTGAATCCGTCGGGTTCCTCACCGATTAATGAGTTTCCCAAGAACAACAAATGCTTAGAGGCTCGGTAAATCTTAAAGTAACAGCCGATTAAACCGTCAATTCTTGCAGACAATTATACACCAACACAGTAATAACATCAAGAAATTACTTTGGCAGTGTGAAGAAGAATGTGCTTCCTTTGCCGATTTCGGATTCCACCCAGGCTCTGCCGCTGTTTACTTCGGCGAGCTTTTTCACGATTGAAAGTCCAATGCCGGTGCTCTCGATTTTATCACACGGCGTAAGGGTCTGGAACACCTTGAAAATCTTCTCATGGTACTTTTCGTCAATTCCCGGCCCATTATCTACGACGCTGAATATCCAAAAGCTGTCTTGCTCGACACATCGGACTTTGATTTGTCCCTTGGGCTTGTCGATATACTTTACAGCGTTAGTTAGCAGATTCCGAAAAATCTGAATGATATGTATTTTTTCACACGTTATTGTCGGCAGCTTGTTATCAATGATTATTTCAAAATTTTCAGGCGGATCGATTTCATTAATTAATTCCGTGAGAATAACATTGAAGTCCACTTCTTGCTTTTCCGGATTGCTTTGTCCGAGTCTGGAATATCGGAGGATGTCGTCGATCAGGGCGCTCATCTGTTTTGCTCTTGTAAGAAGCAGCCTGACTCGTTCTTTTCCCTGCTCATCAAACTTGTCGGCGTAGTCTGTTGATATCCAGTCGGCCAATGTTCCAATTGCCCTGAGCGGTGATTTTAAGTCGTGAGCTGCTATGTGTGCGAATTCCTTGAGCTCCTTGTTTGCTCGCTCCAGTTTTTGGATGGTTGATTGCAGATCCTTATTCAGCTTCTCCAGTTCTTCCTCTGCATGCTCACGTTCGGCGATTTCCTGTTTGAGATGTCCGTTGGCTTCTTTATGTCCTTCTGTTCGTTCCTGCACTATTTGCTCTAATTGTTCCATCTTCAGTGAGGCTTGCCTGGCCAGGTTCCATTTCTCCGTCAGAGCGCTTGCGAGCTGATATACTTCCACGTTGTCAAACGGCTTCTTCAGAATCACCAGTCGTTCGGTTTGTCCCAGCTTCGCAACGATATCATTCCATTTATAGTCGGAATAAGCCGTGCAAATTACGACCTGAAGTTCCGGATATTCCTGCCAAATTCGCTTGATCGTATCGACTCCATCCCATCCCGGCGGCATGCGAACATCAACAAATGCCATGGCGTAGGGACGGTTCTCGTGTAAAGACTGCTTAACTTTCTGTAATCCTTCCTGGCCCTGCAATGCGGATTCAATCTCAAAACTTATTTGCTCCGATGAGTTTGGTATTTCACTAAAAATTGCCGCTTTGGCCTCATCGAGAGTAGTGGTATCGACGTTTCTGCTTCCAAGAATTGCCCGGAAATCCTCGTGAATGCTCTCGCTGTCGTCAATCACAAGGACACGACGATTCCTCTGGTTTTTTTCTTTCATTTTATAACCTCTGCAGGCTTGAATGGTAATTCCAGCGTGAACATAGCTCCTCGTCCCACACCATCGCTGTGGACAGTCAAGGATCCCCCTATCTCCTTGGAAGCCAGGGCACTGCTGTGCAATCCGAAACCGTGACCATTTCGCTTGGTGGTAAATCCATGGCTGAATATCCTCGTCAGATTATCCTCGGGTATCCCGATGCCGTTGTCGGCCACTTCGATCCGGAAGCAGTCCTCACCATGCTTATAGAGTCGAATAGTTAGTAATTTTTCTTCTTTATCGTTGTTACTCATAGCATATTTGGCATTGCTTATCAGATTCACCAGGATCTGGAGCACTTTTTGTTTGTCAATCTGGACATCGGGAAGTTCCTCGAACTCGCGTATGAGTTGGGTTCCATGGCGTTCCAAACCTGCCCTGTTGATTTGGATCGCATCTTCCACCAATTTGGCGATAGATGCTCGGATTTCAACACCCGAGATCTTGGCGTATGACTGCTGCGAACTGATTATCTCCTTGACGTGTTCTACGTTTTCTGCCAATACCCGGAGTTTACTGACAATGTCAGCCTGCTCATCAATCAGATGTTTGCTGACTTCCTTCAGATATACGGGAATATGTTTTCCTTGTGGATGTTCGGTAAGAAACGTTCCAAGGTCGTCAATATGATCGTTGACGATACTTGCGAGTTTTTCCAGGTTTGCCAGTTCTGAGTTGGTAACTTTTTCTACCACCAGGGTGGTCGATACGTTAATACTATTGAGAACATTCCCGACATTGTGCAGTACATCGGCGGCCACTTCCGCCATGCCCGCCATACGGGATGTTTCTAAAAGTTTTTCGTGTGTATTCTTTAGTTCTATTTCTGCCCTCTTGCGATCGGTGATGTCCTGATTTGCACCGAAAGTTTTAATGGTACGGCCCTGTTTGTCTTTAACGATAGAGAAACGGACAGAAATGTAACCTATCTCACCGGTTGGATATACAATACGGTGTTCTAATTGACGGTTGTATTGTGGATCTGTGGTTTCAAGGGCCTTTTTCATTTCAATAGCGACTACCTGCCTGTCGTCAGGATATACAAATAATTCAGCGTATCGAGCAGGCTTCATTTTATAGCCACCAACTTGCTCGGCCGTTGTGTGAAAAATATCGTAGAAGCGATCATTGAAAGCAAACTGGTCATCAACTACATCATACTCCCAATATCCAAGATGAGCGATCTTCATGGCATTTAACAGTCGGGCTTCGTTGGTAAGCAGGGCTTCCTCGGCCTGCTTGCGATCGGTAATGTCCATATGCGTGCCACAGACTCGAAGCGGCTTGCCGTCGTCATCCCTTTTAATAATTTTCCCTCGGTCCAGAATCCACAGCCATTGCCCGGACTTGTGGCGTATGCGGAATTCGGCCTCATATGCCGGTGTTTCTCCCTCAAAATAAGCACGCAGGATTTCCTGAACTTTCGGAAGGTCTTCCGGATGAACTATTTTTACCCAACTGCTAAAGTGTGGTTTGATTTCATCAGGGTCGTAGCCCTTCATGTGCGCCCATTTGTCGTTGAAAATCACCTCATCGGTCAGAATATTCCAATCCCAAGTACCCAGATCGCCGCCTTGCAAGGCCAGATTCAGCCGTTGTTCTC
The DNA here is from genome assembly GCA_964439135.1 of uncultured Pirellulales bacterium. Classification (GTDB taxonomy): domain Bacteria; phylum Planctomycetota; class Phycisphaerae; order Sedimentisphaerales; family Anaerobacaceae; genus JAFGPJ01. Next base: position 5,587 of record CAYTNN010000076.1, on the reverse strand, counting down.
GGTCCAAGATAGCTAATTCGGCCCGTTTACGTTCGGTAACTTCTCTGGTCAACTCCTCATTGGCAAGAGTCAGCTCTGCGGTACGTTCTTTGACTCTTGTTTCTAATTGGTTTTTTGTATCGATCAGCGCCAAGTCGCGTTGCTGGATTTGCTCCAGCATTTCGTTGAATGCATCTATGAGCGAGCCTACCTCATCATTATTTTGCTTCGGAGCCCGGGTGGAATAGTCCTTCTTTTCCGAAACTGCTCTTGCCACCTCGGCCAGACTCAAAATTGGTTTTGAGACAACACGCTGAAGTCTTAATGAAACCAGATAGGCTACAAGGGAACACGCGAGCACAAGCAGGATCATAATGCCCGCCTCCAGACGGAGGTGAGCGTTCATCTCACTCATGTCAAGCTGGATATATACTGTGCCGATAACCTCATCGCCGCTGTCAATCCGTTTGAACAGTTTGAAGTAGTGATTATTAAACCAGTAACTTTCTTTGGCACACAGCGGCGTCTGGATATCCTCCGTAATGTCAGGACGCCGGTAGCTGGCCAGCACCTTGCCTTCCTTCGTATATACACAAGCGAAAACTATCGAAGAATCTGCATCCAGTGATTTGAGCATCTCCGATGTGTCTTTTTCATCTTCGAAAGAGAGCGCCGCCCTGCATTTTTCGCCTATGATTTCCGCATAGCACGATATACTGCGAATTAGTTCTTTCCGGATTTGTGTGCGTTGATGGAACAGGTTTAAAGTGCCGGTCAGCAGCAAAGCTATTGTACATGTAAACATGATAATCAATATCAGCTTACGTTTTATTGTCATGTTTTGCATTATAGACATGATCAGTCCTTTGCCCCCTTTGATCCGTCTTCTTCTATCACTCTTTTGGCCAGACGTAGGAGTTTCGACCTGATTTTGAGTTTGGCCTGCTTGGCGGCAGCGTTGTTTATTTCAAAACGGACTTTCTGATCATCTATTACGAAATTGACAATGCCGCCGGATTCGAGAAAACCGTCCGTTTCACCTACTGTCAGAACGGGTGAACCTTCCAATGCTTTAATGATCTCGCATGGATTTTCGATACGCATATCTCCACGGGAACATAACAAAAGCATATGACAGGTTTTCAGCACTTCCATTTTTTCATTCCACTGGCGGTCATCAGCCTCTTGGGGTCTCTTCAGTTTTTCATAACCGGCAAAGTACTTTATGGAAATATTTCTGTTCTTAATTTTCTTGTGTTCGAGAGGTTTCAAAGCCTTGGTAAAATCATTAGAGCCGATAATGCCAATTGTTATAGGCTCATTACTATCAGCGGCTTTTTCTTCGGACCAATCAACAAACTTGAGAAAGTTATATACAAACGCCGCCTTGATTTGATGTTCACGAATTTTGTCCGAATCGGCTGCCATAGACGTTGCCGAGACAAATACCGCAAGCAGTATCAAAATCACTAAGATGTAAACTTTATTTTTCATTGTTCTCTATTTACACTACTAGAATCGCCAGGTTAACTCTCCCAAAACCCCGCGTTGCACTTCAGTGGCAATTGTCCCATCATCTCCAAATTCGGGATGTGCTCTGTCTAAGAGATTCTGTCCTATGACTGAAAAATCCATATTTTTGCTAATGTGCCAGGTAAGCCCCATATCTAACCGTGTGTACGATGGAATGCTATAGTGGGGCACGCTGCCGACATAATAAAGCGTTGTATTAAATTCGAGATCGGCCCGCAGATTTAATTGTGAATTCAGGTGGAACATATTTTGCGGTGACGATCTTTCTGTTTTAGATGCCGTGGTGGTATTTGTACTTGAGTCTTCGGTGTGCATTTGCATCCTTAAGAAACTGTACCCACCAGCCAGCTTCCAGTTTTTGTTAACCTGCCAGTGAGCAGCAATTTCAGTTCCGTACGTTTCGCCATACATTTTATTATCATAAATCGTAGCAAAAGGATTTGAAGTATTTTCGGTAGCAATAAGATGGTCATACTCATTATAGAACAACGAAAAATCAAAGAACAAATTATTCTTTGGTTTCACACGGTATCCCAGTTCGTAGGAATATACTTCCTGTGATTTAAGGTCGCTGCTGCCGTTGATAGACATTGGCGATGGAATCTCGTTGTAATTGATTTTCATATCTGCGTAAGAACGGGAAGGTGTTGAGACCGCACGTGTGAAAGACGTCCATAAAGTGTTCTTCTCATCAGGTGTCCACAATAATCGTGCGCTCGGCTGGAATTCATAACCGGTGTAATCATTTTTCTCAACCTTTGTTCCAACAATGAACTTGAGCAGATCATCAACAATAGTAATCTCATCCTGCACAAATCCCGTAAACAGCTCTTCATTACTGCGGGGCGGACTAAAGCTGACCGTATAACTGCCATCGGTATTATCTCCGGTATGACGGTAGCCGAGACCCCAGATTAAGTTGTGACCCTCAGTCAATTGGAAACGACGCTGGAAATCAATATCAAAAGTATCTCGTGACTCACCCAGTTCAATTCCGTATCTCTCTGTCCGGTCATAGTAAAATTGAAGCGACATATCCGATGTTTCTGAATACTTTCGTGTCCATCGAGTTAAAATATTCAATCCCCTGACATCGACATTATGATCTTGCTGATAGTTTGTACCAAAAGGAGCCGGCGGAACTACTGGAGAAGTCAAGACTGTTCTTGCGCCCGAATGACCATCATAAAAATCGCCTTGCAGGGTAATATGATCCTGCTCTGATTTGTCCCAGTCGATACGAAAACCTTCTCTTAACGCATCAGATCTGTCATTAGCATGGTCTCCATTGGCATAGATGCCTTCATCAAGATTGAAATACTTAGCATAGACCCTGTAATATGCGTTTTCACCAAGTTTGCCGCCATGTCTCAGACTCGAAGAACCTTTCTCTTCAGTGCCCATCCCGCCGGTAACAAGCGTCCCCTGTGTATCCTTGGCCTTTTTGGTGATAATATTAATGACGCCGTTAACTGCGTTTGATCCCCATAGTGTCCCGCCGGGACCTTTGACTACTTCTATCCGCTCAACATCTTCAAGCATTAAATCCTGAACATCCCAGTAAACACCAGAATACAAAGGAGTGTAAACTGTTCGGCCATCTATAAGCACCAGCAACTTTTCAGCATACATACTGTTAAAACTACGCGCCGTTATAGCCCATTTGTTTGAATCAATTTTAGCAACATGGACTCCGGGCACCATTCGCAGGACTTCCGGTATCGATTGATGGCCAGACCGGCGAATGTCTTCAGAAGTGATTACAGTGATCGCAGCAGGTGACTTGAACAAAGTATCTTCCTTCTTCGATACAGTGGTAACCTCTACATCCATCAATTCCTCAATAGACATTTCAAACAGATCTTCCGGCTCGTTTGCGTCCTGCTGCTCTGAGAATACGGGTATGCAAATTGTAGTCAAAACCAAGAAGGCCAGGATTAATCTCAATTGTTGTATATCAAGATGTTTCCTAAGAAGCATAATCATGTTCACGAACCCCAAAAATATTCAATCAAATGTTGTATTTAGTACGATCAAGAAGTGTATCGGTATATTAGAAAGGTGGTTTCAGGAGAAAATATGATTTTTTGGATTATTTGAAAACTTTTCCTTAAACATATTAGGACGTTGAATCCTTCGATTTGTACTTTTGACTTTGCTCGAAAAGCAAGGAACAAATGTCCCTTACTGTTAGAAAAAGCAGGTAAATTGGCCACGATATTTTTATAGTGGTCTGATTATCGGAGTCACAGCAGTGCGAAGGTATATGTTGACATTTAACAAATATCAATTTTCCAGAGCGTAGCCTAAAGACTGGACGGAGACACGATTAGTCAAAGAAGTACTGTTCAAGACCGGCAAATTTGATTATGATTTAATCCGGTGAAGCCGGGAGTGAGCCGGTCTGGTTTGATATGTTAAATATCTTTTATTGTTTTAAGAGGAGTTATCCAATGAAGCGGCAAAATACGATGAGTGATTCCAGGCTGTTATCGGTGTTTTTTCGTCCTCTAACGGGTTTTTGGGCTTTCCTTATCTTGCTCGCGGTTTGCGGCGTTGGCCTCGCTGAGGACTGGACGACTTACCGCTCTGATATAACTCGAAGCGGGATTACCTCCGAAACCGTTGGTCCGGGTCTTTTTCTGCAATGGAAATATGTTCCAGCTTATAAGCCCAAACCGGCCTGGCCGATGCCCTCCGAAGAACTGCCGAGAATGCACAACGACAACGCATATCATGTGGTGATAGCCGACGGCAGCGCCTATTTCGGTTCCTGCACGACAAATAAAATCTATTCAATCGATGTTGCTGCCGGCAAGATACGCTGGACATTCTTTGCCGAAGGGCCGGTTCGTTTTGCCCCAACTGTTTGTGACGGCAAGGTTTATTTCGGTTCCGACGATGGTTATGTGTACTGTCTCGACTGCAAAGACGGCTCGCTCGTATGGAAGTACCGACCCGGTCCCACCGATGAGAAAATCATTGGCAACGAAAGAATGATATCGCTCTGGCCGGTCAGGACAGGTGTCCTTGTCGACGATGAAATTGTATATTTTGCTGCCGGCGTTTTTCCGTACGAAGGTCTGTACATTTGTGCGCTCAAGGCCGGCGACGGTTCGGTTCTCTGGAAAAACGATACGATCGGTGACCGGGCTCACGAACTGGAATACGGCGGGATTTCGCCGCACGGTTACCCGCTCGCTTCCAGGGATGTGCTGTATATTCCTTCGGGCCGGTCGATGCCTGCTGGATTCGACCGGCATACCGGAGAATTTCTATTCTACGCCTCGCCGGGCGCCAAACGCGGTGGGGCGTGGGCCCTGCTGGACAGCGACAGGCTCATCTCCGGGGTGGACTTCTCAGGCACACCTCACAAGGTCGCCTACGATGCCAAAACAGGTAAACGCCGGGGAGATGCCTTTGCCTGGTTCCCGGGAATTGACATGACCGTGACCCCTGAGTTTTCATACATCGTGACTTCAGAAGGCGTGTACGCGATCAACCGGGCGGTCTACGCTGAAGCCGTCAGTAAGGCGGCTTCGCTGGCGAGAGACCGGCAAATATGGGAAAGCCAACTGAATGAGTTTAAGACAAACCTAAGCTCCGCTGATGAGACTGTCCGCAAAAAGATTAACGAGCGAATCGAAGAATTTACCAGGAAAACAGCCGAAGCCGCCCGGGAGGAAAGAAGATTAAAAGGCTCCAGCTTCCAGTGGCGCTACTCAGGAAAAGGGCTTCGTTCGGTAATTCTCGCCGGCGATGTTGTATATTCGGGCGGGGAAGGATTCGTCGTCGGCATTGACGCGAAAACCGGCAAGGAAGTTTGGAAGAGCGATGTAAATGGTGCCGCCGTCGGTTTGGCTGCCTCCGACGGTTCTCTTGTTGTAAGTAGTGACGAAGGACCAATTTACTGCTTCGGCGGGACCGAAGTTGCCGCGGCCAGAGAAATCAAGCCGTCAATAAATACCAATCCCTATCCTGACGATTCGCTCAGTGAAACGTACGAGGCAGCAGCGGAAAAAATCCTGGCCGATAGCGGCGTAAAGAAAGGATACGCCTTGGTCCTGGATTGCGG
>CAYTNN010000075.1:0-18923 GCA_964439135.1 uncultured Pirellulales bacterium | reverse complement strand
TTTTTTTCTTTTGCCGTCGAATTCGCCGTAAAATATCTGCTCCCATGGGCCGAAATCGAGTTTGCCGCCGGTTACGGCCGCAACCACCTCTCTGCCCATGACGCTGCGCTTGAGGTGGGCGTCGGCGTTGTCCTCGAAACCGTTGTGCTGATACTGCGAATGAGGCTTTTCCGGTGCTAATTTTTCCAGCCAGACTTCAAAATCATTATGAAGCCCCGACTCGTCGTCATTGATAAAAACGCTGGCGGTTATATGCATCGCATTACAGAGCAAAAATCCTTCCTCGATGCCGCTTTCTCTTAAGACCTCTTCAACCTCCGGCGTGATATTAATAAATTCTCGCCTGCTTGAAGTATTGAACCAAAGCTCTTTTCTATAACTTTTCATAGCTCGTATTTCTCCTTCTGCCTGCTGAATAATCCTGCGCCAGGATCGCTTCCGGGGCAGCAGTGTGCAGGTAATTCCCTGCTTTCTCCCGGGCAATCTTTGCTACTCACTCCCGTAGCAGTTTTTCATAGACCGCTTCGATGGTATCGACCATCGTATCCGGGGCGAACTTCTTTTTTACCGATTCCCTGCCCTGCTGGCCAAGCTTTTTTCTCAAATCCGCATCTTCTATCAACTCGGCACAGGCTCTGATTAATTGCTCGACATTCTTCGGCTCGATGAGCCGCCCGGTTTTTTCATTCACCACTTCTCTAGCGCCATCCACATCAAAGGAGATGACCGGCCTGCCGCACAGCATCGCCTGCGGCAGCGTCCGTGCGAGACCTTCTCTGAGCGAGCAGTGGACAAGCATGTCCGATGATTGTATGGCAAGCGGGATTTGGCTCGGCGGCAAAAGTCCCGTGAATTTGATCCTATCGGCCAATCCCAACTCGCGGGCCTGCTGTTTGTAATGCTCTGAAAGATTACCGTCACCAACGAAGAGCCAGACGCAATTATCGAACCGCTTCGAAAGCTCTTTAGCAGACTCAATAATATATTCATGCCCCTTGAGCATAAACAGCCGGGCAACGGTGACAAGCACAACCGCATCTTCAGCGATTCCGTACTTTCGGCGAAAATCTTTTCTTCGCTCCTGTGAAATAGGCTCCAGGAAATCATCCTCGTCAATGGCAGAATACGCCGTGACGTACTGTTCGGGCCTGCCTATCCCCACCGCGGTCGATTGGGCCGTCATGGCATCGGCGACACTGATAAAAAAATCCGTCCTCTTGGCGGCCGACTTCTCTACGGCGATATAAAACTTATTCAAAGCTCCGCTCTGATATGGATGAAAAGCAAGTCCGTGTATCGTATGGACAATTTTAACTTTTGAATTTTGAGTTTTGAGTTTATATCCCGCGAACCGGCCCAATATCCCCGCCTTGGCGGAATGAGTATGAACGATATCCGGCTGCAACTGCCGAAGCAGCTTCTTTATCTGGAAGTAGCTGACCGCATCGTTAAAAGGATTGATTGGGCGGCGAAGCCTGTCGATAACCACAACTTTGTAGCCCTGCCCCTGTGCCTGGTTGAAAAGCTCACCCTCCGGCCCCAGCGCCGGCCCGGTCACCAGAGTGACATCATGCCCCCGCTGCGCCAGGACTTTACACGTGATAAGTGTATTCTCCTGCGCACCACCTAAAATCAATCTTGTTATTATGTGGACGATTTTCATTTTCTGTTTACACAGAGAACGCAGAGTTCACAAAGATTTATAAATTATTTCCACGTTTTGAACTTCAAATAAGGAGCAAACTTATTTTTTAATTCGGGCAACTGACTAGTGAGCCAATGGGAGAGATCAGTTTGCTTCCTACACATCTTCGAACGTTCTTCACCTTTTGGAACACCATCTAAACTCTCATGAATTCCCAAAAGTTCAAATGCCTTTTTGTTAATATTTTTAAGATAATCCGGAATATCCTCTTTGAAAAGAAATACAGAATCTTGAGTGCCCGCTTTGAACTCAAAGATGTCCTCCATTTCTATCTTCCTGGTATCTCTAATTTTTATGAGAAAATCCAGAGTATTCTTATAAACACCATAACGTTTATCGAACATATCAAGCTTGAATTTCTCCTTGCTTAATCGATATTGGTTGTAAGCAGTGAATGCGACGAAAAGGCCAATTATTATTGTGATGGTAGTAAAAATATATTCGGGCTTCATAAATGAAAAGATACATCCGAGAATCATTTCTTTTTAACCTCCGATATGGTTCTTAATATTGAATCCACATCAGGCACAATCCCTGCGGCGGGGCGAGCCGGCCGGCTGTGGTTCGGTTTTTGGCTTCGAGTATTTGATTCATTTTTTCGGGCTTCCATCTGCCTAAACCGACTTCGACAAGAGTGCCGACGATATTTCTGACCATATTATACAGGAAACCGTCGCCTTCGACATTAACATATATCCACTTGTCCTCGGCCGTGACGTCACAGCGGAAAATTGTCCGGACGGAACTTTCCCGCCGGTCTGCCGCGGAGGCAAAGGATTTGAAATCCTTTGTTCCAACGAGCAGTTGAGCTGCCCTGTTCATCGCCGGGACGTTAAGTGTCTTCGATAAGTGCCAGCACTGATTCAGCCGGAGCACGGGCCGGTTTCGACCCGTGTAAATCGTATAACGGTAGAGCTTATTCTTAACACCGCCGAACAAGTCGAACCCATTCGGTACTTCTTCGGCGGACGTCACCACTATTTCGCGAGGGAGCCGGTCGTTGATCGCATCGGCAAAGTTCTTCGTGGGTATAGGCGATTCGATCTCGAACAGGGCAACCTGCCCCAGGGCGCTGACGCCGGCATCGGTCCGGCTGGCGCCGTGGACGTGAGTTCTGACTCCGACGAGATTCGAAAGGGCCTCGACAAGCTCACCCTGGATGGTTCTCTTGCCCGGTTGTATTTGCCAGCCGGAGTACCGGCTGCCATCGTACTGCACGGTGAGTTTTATCTTGCGAATAGACATTTTCTCAAGAATACAGGAGTCAGAATCCAGAATTCAGAATGATTTATCCAGTGTTCGATTTCTTAATGGTACGGTTATAAACAGCAAGGACAAACTTATGGGCTTTTTGCCAGACGATTAAATCTTGAAAGTGCCTCGCCGCTTGCCTCATTCTGACTCATGGCTACTGACTTCTGGGTTCTATTCTAAAGCAATTTTTCAGCGATTTGAACAGCGTTAAGAGCCGCACCTTTTCGCAACTGGTCACCGGCCACCCAGATATTTATGCCTCGGTTCTCAGGGATTGATTCATCCTGGCGGATCCGCCCGACCAGAATATCATCTTTGCCGGAAGCGTCAATCGGCATCGGGAAGCGGTTATGCTCGCGGTCGTCCAATACCGATACGCCCATAGCGGTGCCCAAAAGGTCTCTTACCTGGTCCGGCGTAATCGGATCGGTAAACTCCAGGTTAATGCTCTCGCAGTGAGCTCGGAAAACGGGAATACGAATGCACGTACAGGTCACCGCAATCTCGGGACAGTCGAAGATCTTTCTGGTCTCGTTGACCATTTTGATCTCTTCCAGATTATACCCGTTCGGCGCAAGATCAGAATTATGGCTGAAGGCGTTGAATGCAATCTGATACGGGAACGCCTTGCAGGTCGGCTCTTTCCCGGCCAGAATCTCTCGCGTCTGCTCCTCCAACTCCAGCATTGCCGACTGACCCGCCCCGCTGGCGGCTTGATAAGTGCTGATAACCATCCGTTTGACAGGATTTGCCTTATGCAGCGGCCAGACCGGCACAATCCCGATAATTGTCGAGCAGTTAGGATTCGCAATGATACCCTTATTGGCCGCGATTGCCTGCGGATTAATTTCCGGGATTACCAGCGGAACTTCCGGATCCATTCGATAGGCCGAAGAGTTATCCACAACAACCGCACCGGCCTCGACCGCAGGCGGGGCAAATTCTTTGCTGCGAGACGCCCCGGCACTGAATAAAGCGATATCAACCCGGGTGAAACTTTTCTTCGTCAATTCTTCAACGATGTAAGTCTTGCCCTTAAATTCGATTTTCTTGCCGGCCGACCGAATGCTCGCAAGCATTTTCAACGAATCGAACGGAAAATCCCGCTCTTCGAGAATTTTTAGAAATTCCTGACCAACCGCGCCGGTCACTCCTGCTATCGCAAGATTACAACTCATGACTACATGCTCCCAAATCTTATACCCAAACTTAAGGGCAGCCGAACCTTCACTGCCCATCAAACTTCTCGGAAAACCACTATCGGCACATTATAGCGTCTCTAACACCAAAATACAACGCTCTTATCAATATTTTTCGCCATTCAATATTCAGCTACGAGTCTTATCCGGAGATGTTCGCTGCCATACTGCCGCCATAACCGAAGCTGTGATAATGCAGATGAATACGAATATCGCCGCCGGCATGGCCGTTTTCTCGCTAAAATGCTTCAATGCCAGAACCGTCCCCAGGCCGGCGTTCTGCATCCCAATCTCGATCGCAAGAGTCCGCCGTCTGGGCATCTCCATTCGAAAAACCGACCCGACGCCATAGCCTGCCAGCATTCCATAAACGTTCAAAACGACCCCAGCGGCCACGATAACCGCCGTAACCTGGGCGAGATAGGACTTGTTAAGAGCTATCACAAGCGAGCAGATGAATATGATGAACGTTACCGATATCGCCGGGAAAACCGGCAGAATCTTCTCGACCTTGCTCTTGAAATAATGCCTCACCCCGAATCCGACGAATAACGGCACTATCACCATCTTTAGAACACTGACCATCATATCCGTGAACGGCACTTCCAGCTTCGATCCTGCCAGAAGAAACGTAAGGCCCGGCGTCAATACCGGACACAACAGCGTCGAGACCGTCGTAAGTGATACAGAATACGCCGTATCCGCCTTCGCGATGTAACTCATCACATTGCTCGCCATAGCACCCGGCGCCGAGCCGGTCAGTATCAATCCAACCGCAATCTCCGGCGGCAGGTTAAACAGCTTCGACAGAAGAAACGCCCCCACCGGCATAAGACTGAACTGCGCCGCCGAGCCGACTAAAACGATAAGCGGTCTTTGCGCGATTCGCTTAAAATCCTCGACCTGCAGCACCACCCCGATCCCGAACATAGTCAGCGCAAAGAACCAGTCCATGTAGCCCTTCAAAGCCACAAACGGCCCCGGCCAAAAATACGCCGCCACCCCAAACAAAACCACCCAAACCGCAAAATATTTCGTATAAAATGACAATACCTTTTTTAGCATAGAACAAAGTATAAAGCTCTACCACCCTGCCGACAATCTCAAAAGTGCCCGACGCCACATGCTTTATTAGAATAATAGGTTCATAAATCCGTTGACTTCCCGTTTTCGAGGAGTATTCTTAATTTATGATTTATTTTCTGTGGAGGCAACATGGCTCAAAAATCTAAAATCGAATGGACTGAATCGACCTGGAATCCTGTCACCGGATGTACAAAAATCAGCGATGGCTGCAAGAACTGTTACGCCGAACGGATGGCCTTACGTCTAAAAGCTGCAGGAAGTCCCAACTACGCCAATGGCTTCCAGGTTACCCTTCACGAACACGCTCTTGAAATTCCATTACGCTGGAAACAGCCCAGGGCAATTTTTGTCAACTCAATGAGTGATCTTTTTCACAAAGATGTTCCTTTCGATTTCATAGCGAAAGTTTTTGATATTATGCACCGTGCATCCCAGCACCGATTCCAGATACTAACAAAACGCTCTGAGCGTCTGCTCGAACTCAGCACCAGGCTCACATGGCCGGAGAACGTATGGATGGGAGTAACCGTTGAGAATACCGATTGTACATTCCGTATAGACCACCTCAGGCAAACTGACGCAGCTATAAAATTCATTTCATTCGAGCCACTCTTGGGCCCGATCCCGAATATTGACCTCGAATGCATTAACTGGGTCATCGTCGGCGGCGAATCCGGCCCAAAAGCAAGGCCAATGAAGCCGGAATGGGCTACCAATATACGCGATCAATCTCTTGTCGCAGGAGTTCCCTTCTTCTTCAAACAATGGGGCGGCATAAACAAGAAAAAGACCGGTCGAATACTTGATGGCCGCACGTGGGACCAGATACCAGATACCTTTAAGTCACGGGAATTAACCTATGTTTGAATTACCTCCGCCCAAGGATGACGGCCTATATATACCAACTGTGGGTGTGGGCGAATGGTCACAGCATAAGCACTATTTCCTTATTCGATACATTGATGCATTCACTACGTCCATGAGCAACAAGAAATGGCAGGGCTTACACTACATTGATCTCTTCGCAGGCGCAGGAATTGAGCGATTGAGAACGTCTCGGAGAATTGTTTGGGGCTCACCTATGATAGGCGCCAAAGCTCCCCGCAAATTTGACAGATTGCACCTATGTGAAAAAAACAAACGTAAATTTGATGCTCTCAAATCTCGGATTGGAGCAATTAGACCGGATTCGCAACTCCTTAACGGCGATGCCAATGAGAAGATTTCTGAAATTGTCAAAGAAATTCCACAAGGAAGTTTATCACTTGCCTTTCTCGACCCATATGGATTACATCTCGATTACGAAACCTTAAAAGTGTTATCGAATATAAGGGCAGATCTTATCATCTTTTTTCCTGACCACCTCGATGCGTTAAGAAATTGGGAACACAATTATTTGGATAATCCAAACTCAAACCTTGACCATTGTCTCGGGTATGGTACTGATTGGCGTTCTTTGCTAAATGAAGCTCCTGCCCAACACCGTGCAGAGGTTTTGCGAAACTTGTATGTCGGTCAGCTCAGAGAGCAGTTGGGATACACAGAGTTCGAATATGAGCGAATATCATTTAAGAAACATCCACTATACATCTTGATTTTTTGCTCTCGTCACAAGCTCGCTGCGAAGTTATGGCGCGGAATTTCAGGGAAGAAGCCTAACGGGCAACGAACATTCAGTTTCGATTGATTCGTGAGGCATTACCTCTGTTGCGCTGGTCACCGCTCAACAAAGAAAACAACTCAAACCAAAATTATGCTCATGCAAGGATGTCTTTATAGTCGGCGCAGAATTTTTTTCTTTTGCATAGTGGGCAGTGGGTTCCTCTCCAGATGCTGTCGAATTGCTCCATGACTTTTCCGACTATTTCTTGATCGTCGGTAATGATGCCGGACTCGAAGTTTCTTTTGTGCTCGCTCTTTGCGCCCATGCCGGCACCGGTGAGATTGGCGCTGCCGGTGTAAGCAAATCTGCCGTCAATGACCACAGCTTTGAGATGAACTCTCGGGCATAAGATTCGTTCCATGCCGGTTATCAAATTCGGGTATTTATCGAAATCCCTTCGAAAAGCCGGCCCCGGCTCTTTGGCGTGCAGCAGTCTGATCTCTACCTGTCTCTTAATCAAATCGGAAAGGATCTCAAGAAACGGCACCATCCCGCCGTCCTTATCCACGTAAAGGTCCTTCAAATCGGACGTAGCTATCCAGAGATACCTGCGGGCTTTGCCAATTCGGCCGCAAATCACCTTCTCGTATATATCCCTGTCTGTAATAAATTCAAGCATTCCAAGTGAATCCGAATTTCAATCGTCCATGCGATCTCATTTTACTGGCGAACTAACAGCAACGCAATATGACATTCGAAATCCGGTATAAAGCTGTTGAATTCCAGTATTATTATCGGCACCGCCGAATCAATGATCGAGATGCACTTTAAAATGAAAGGAACGAATACAAATAGGAAGGGGAAGGTATTCGTGAAAAAATCTTGAGGGCTGTTTTCGTTTGATTTATTGCTGCTTTTTATGGTTTCTCTGTAGGCTGTTGATGAGTCTCTTGATCCTGCTGCTGACCGGTTTTTTCCTCTTTCCTGGCCTGGGGTTGCTTCTCAAGCTCCTTTTTTTCAGCTTTTTCGCGTTGGATTGCGTCGTATATTTCTCTTCGATGAACCGGTATACACTTTGGAGCCGTTATACCAAGACGAACCTTATCTCCACGAACATCAACGATTATAATCTCGACGTCGTCGCCGATCATAATTGACTCATCTCTTTGTCTGCTTAGAACCAACATTGTTAACTCCTTTTGTCGACTGGTCTTATCTTATTATATTTTACGAAAATTCCAGTCAACTGTTCGTCCTTTTGCTCCTTAAACATATTTATCTGCTCTTGTTTCATAAATACTTAGCTTAAAACCGCATCAATCAACAAACTTTTGACACAAATATATTTCGGCTAATTTCGAGACCAAAAACAACCACTTTTATCTTTTTTTGACTAATTAAGTCTGAATTTAACGATTTAGAAGCATATATGCTTTGAGTACAAGCACTTATGTAAAACAAAAGACATGAAAAAAGATATGTCAATTTTGCCGGATTCGATCTATTATGCTACTTTATCTCATGTTTTCGCCAGTATTCATAGCGAATAGCCATCCAGTAGCCGGCAATCGAACCCAATGTGCCAAAAGTCACCATTTGTACCGGAAGTACGGAAATAACCGAATTAGAGAAAAAAGCTGCGGGCCAGTTTTGAACCAGATACGGCACTTCTCTGGCGTAAAGAGTGACCATAAAAGCAGTTACGAAAGCACTGGCGATTGAGGGCCAAATATAGCTGACATTAAAAAATTTCTTTGCGACGAACGCGGCACACCCAAATGAGACTAATACGGCAAAAACAACCTGCCCGACAGCCGGTTGGGCGACGACCGAGCCCAGGTTGCTATCGAGTACTCTGACATCCTGAGCGACTATCCTGATACAAAATTGAGCTACGAAACCTGAGCAGACCAGAGCAAGAATTGCATTCAAATATTTTCCCGGCCCCGATTTAGATTTCTCCTGTGTCTGCTTCAGTTTTTTGCTCGAACAGATTTTCCGTGCTAACAGCACCCCGGCAAAGCCGGCAGCAACAACAGCCAGCCAGAAAAACGGTTCCAATCTAAGCGTCGCAGCAAGTTCCTGACGCTGTGCGGCAGTTGGATTAAGCTGTATCAGACCGGCCATGCTGCCGGAGCGTACGGCCCAGATTGCCAGGCCGGACGGGGCCGCCAGAATTCCGATTTCCCGTCCAAACGGCCAGGAAACAAAATAGCCGATAAAGCCCGCGATAAATGCTAAACCCACCAATACCACTGCGCCTCCGGGCCCCATAGCTGCAACCGAGCTGAATGGTTCAGCCAGCGGCCAGGCTAAAATACCTATCAACAACACACCGATGGCTGCAGCAGCGGCGATTCTCAACTTCATTGGCCAGGATAATTCCATATTTTAACTTCCTTAATTTTGCAGACGGTAGAGTACCATCAAAACGATAGCAGGTCAATAGCATATTCATCGTGTCTCTATCTTATTCGGCGATTCACCGACCAGGATTAATTTTTGAGCTTGACTGTCGGGCATTTTTCTTCAACAATCAAACGCGGCAATAAATACCTGCCAAAGAGTGTTGAGATATCGTCAAACAAGACGATAGAAAGAGAAGGGATAAGAGTACCTGAGCTTGGGATTCTGACCGACGATACCATGGAAACGGTATGACCTCGCGTTAAAGACGGGGCGAAATATTATTGGAATTATTACGGTCGAGGTGGACTTTGAGACAGTCAGATATTGAGACGGAAATTGCAAGTTGCATTGTTTTCCCAACGGTGCCGCAGACGGCCCCGGAAATACACAAAAAAAGAGCTGTGGGAGTTAGCGACAGGATGTCGGATTTAGCGGGCGTAAGATTTCACTTTATCGGTGCCGGCGGCGTCGGAATGAGCGGGCTGGCACAGCTTCTGATTAAGAACAAAGCGATCGTAACCGGTTCGGACCAGATGCCAAGCGAGGTAGTGAACAATCTTCGCCGGGCAGGGGCCGATATAAAAATCGGCCATAAAAGCGAGAACCTCAGCTCCGAAACCGACGCGGTTGTTATCTCGGCGGCGATAAAAGAAGATAATCCCGAATTGCAGCAAGCGCGAGCCAGAGGCTGCAAGGTCTATAAATACGCCGACATGCTGGGGGAGCTGATGAACCGCTACGAGGGCATAGCAATCAGCGGCACCCACGGCAAGAGCACAACCAGCGGGTGGCTCATCCACCTGCTCAAGCAAGCCGGCATGGACACAAACTTTATCATCGGGGCGAACATCAGTCAGTTGAACAGCTCTTCCGGCGTCGTGGACAGCAAGTACTTCGTGGCCGAAGCCTGTGAGTACGACAGGAGCTTCCTGAACCTGAAGCCTAAAATCGCCTGCATACTCAATGTCGAGCAGGACCACCTGGATTACTACAAGGATGAAGATGAGATAGTCGAGGCATTCGGTGAATTCGCGCTCGGCACCAAACCGGGCGGCATTGTTATTGCCAACGGCCAGGATGCGAATGTAGCGAAGATTATCCGGCGGCTGGGAGCAGGTTTGCGATGTGAGAACTTCGGACTTGAGAATAATTGTAATTTTTATGCCGAGAATATCGCGCTGAATGACGGGCTCTATGCTTTCGACGTCTATTATAATAACAAACTGCTGGGAGACACGAGAATCTCGCTGCCCGGCAAGCACAATATTCTAAACGCACTGGCGGTCATCGCTATGGCGATAAACGTCGGGCTGGAATCCGAACGAGCACTTGAATTACTGCCGGGCTTTACCGGTATCGAACGCCGGCTTATGCTCAAGGGCCAATTCGACCAAATTACCGTTCTCGACGACTACGCCCACCATCCAACGGAAATCAGGGCGTCGCTCGCGGCAATACGGCAGAGGTATCCTTCGAAACAAATCTGGTGTATTTTTCAGCCGCATCAGTACAGCAGAACAAGGTTTTTGCTTGATGATTTCGCAGAAAGCTTTAAGCTTGCCGATGTAACAATTGTGCCGGAAATTTATTTTGTCCGGGATTCCGATTCGGCCAGGAAGGAAATTAACGCCCAGATGCTGGTCGATAGGATGCAGGCGAATGGAACGCAGGCGCTATTCATAGAAAAATTTGAAGCGATTTGCGATTATCTAAAGAACAACGTAGGTCCCGGCGAACTGGTGGTCACCATGGGCGCAGGCGATATTTGGAAGGTGGCAGATGAGTATCTTCAGTGGCTTAGAGCAAATCGTTGAGACAGATTATCCGCTGGCCAAACGAACATGGTACGGCCTTGGCGGCCCGGCCGATTATTTTATCAGACCCAAAACTACCGAGCAGCTCAAGGAAGTAGTCAAACGGTGCAACGAGAATGATATCCGAATCTACGTAATGGGCTTCGGCTCAAATCTTCTTATCGGTGACGACGGTCTGCGGGCAGCAGTGATCAAGCTCGAAGCTGAGCAGTTTGCACAAATTAAGTATGATGCCCAGGAAGTAACCGCCTGGGCCGGCGCGGAATTGAGCAAGCTGGTTCTAAAGTGTGTGGAAAAAGGGCTCTCAGGCATCGAAGCCCTGACGGGGATACCAGGCTCGGTGGGCGGAGCCGTGAAGATGAATGCGGGCGGTAATTTCGGAGACATAGGCGCAGCAGTGGAATCTGTTACGCTAATGGATAGTGCCGGTAAAGTCTTTGAAAAGAGCAAACCGGAACTGGCATTTGACTACCGCACAACCAACATTACAGCAAAATTTGTTCTGAACGCCCGGCTGAAATTCAACTCCGCCGATCCGGAGCAAATCATGCGGACAGTCAAAGAAATCTGGATTTATAAAAAGAACAATCAGCCGCTGAAAACGAAAAATTCGGGCTGTATATTCAAGAATCCGGCAGGTGCTTCGGCCGGCGCTTTGATCGACAGGGCCGGACTGAAAGGACTTCAGATTGGTGGAGCTGTCGTCAGCGAGAAACACGCTAATTTTATAATCGCCAAAGCCGGATGCAGCAGTCGCGATGTTACCAGGCTGATAGAAGCCATAAAACAGAGAGTTAAAGAACAGTTCGACATCGAACTGGAACTTGAAATCGAAATCTGGGATTAGTAAGCCGAAGCAATTTTAAATTGGAAATAGTACGTAGCAAACTAAAAGTAGCCGTTCTTGCCGGCGGTATTGGCTTCGAGCGGGACATCAGCCTTCAGAGCGGCAGATGCGTTGCCGAGGCATTAAAAGAAGCCGGCTTCGAAGTATCCACAGCGGACATTCGGCCGGACAATCTTGATATATTGAATGACAAAAGCATCGATGTGTTCTTTCCGGCACTGCACGGCAAATTCGGTGAAGACGGCCAGCTCCAGCAGATACTCGAGGATCGATCGCTTACCTATGCCGGCAGCGGGCCAGAAGCAAGCAAAGCGGCATTTGACAAAATGGCAAGCAAAAAGCTATTTGAGCAAGCCGGCCTCGCCACCCCTGCGGCTGTTGAGTTCGGCCCCGAGACCGATATCAGCCTGCTTGAAGAACAGTTGCAGGATTTTGCTCACAAATATGTTGTAAAGCCCGTAAGGCAGGGAAGCAGTGTCGGCGTGAGTATCGTATCGACGCCGCACGAAGCTGTCGACGCCGCCCGGGAAACATTCAGCGAGTTTGGCGATTGTATGATCGAAGAATTCGTGCCGGGCACGGAAGTGACGGTTGGCATCCTGCATAGCCTGGCCCTGCCGATTATAGAGGTCCGGGCACAAGGCGGCTTCTACGACTACCACGCAAAATACGTTGACGAGCAAACAGAGTACCTCTTCGATACAATCACGGACACGGCCATAGCGGCAAATCTCAGCCGGGCAGCGGTTGATTGCTTCAATGCGCTGGGCTGCCGGCACTTTGCAAGAGTCGATTTCCTCCTGAGCGACGAAAAAATCGCTTACGCTCTGGAGGCCAATACGATCCCGGGCTTTACAAGTCATTCGCTGTTGCCCAAGGCAGCATTAAAAGCGGGGCTCTCGATGAGCGATCTGTGCAGCAATATTGTCGAGGCAGCATATTCATCGCTCGCCGGGCATAAAATATAAGGCAAGACGCAGAACCATGGCAGTAAGTAGAAAAAGAAAAAAGAGCAAGCCCAAAAAAATATCGTTCAAGCTCAGCGGCTTCAAAAAAAGGAAAAGACAACGGGCAAGCTGGTTTGGGCCGAGCCTGATAATTATTCTGAAAGTTTTGGCGGTCGTCTGCGTTCTCTGCGGGATCGTCATCGGGCTCATGTTCCTGGAGAAATACGTAAAAGAGACCATCCCTGCCCGACAAGGGGCAGGCGACCTGGAACTCGCCGATGTCCCCCTCTGGGTCAGTGACCAGCTCAAAGAGAAGGTCTACACAATTGCAACAGCAGATGGCAGCAGCCTGGGACTTGATGATGCCGCGTTATCCGTGCAGCGCAATATAGAGGAGCTGATGCCCTGGCTGTATGAAGTAAAAGTACGGGCCACTCACAATATTCTCCGCGTCGAAGCCCTGTGGCGAAAACCCGTGGCCCTGGTCAAATCGGGCCTGATAAAATTCTACGTTGACGCCGAGCAGGTCGTGCTCGATTATATGGAGATGCCGGATCTGCCGATCGTCGAGATAAAGGGACTGCCGCCGGTTACAAAAATACCGCCCCTGGGCGAAGTCTGGCAGCGTGACGACCTCGCCGCTGCTATAAGAATATTAGACCGGCTCGACGACATGGACAAGTCCCTCACGCCCGACAAGCCTCTGCTACGTGAAATCGACTGCATCGACGTAAGCAATTTCAACGGCCGGCATAACAGCCGCCAGGCACATATTATTCTTTACACAAAAGACAACACCTCTATTATCTGGGGCGCCGAGGTGGAAAAATGGCAGCAACATCTGGAATCGACGGATGAGCAGAAATTGGCGAAGCTCTACGTCTATTATAAAGAGAACGGCACGCTTTCAGGCGCGGCAAAATTCATCAACCTGCGCGATCCGCGGGACAATATCCCCCTGCCGATTGACAAATATTAGACACTTGTGAGACTACCTAATGCCGCCGCCAGGTCGGCGTAGCGATAGGGAATTTGAAATTCCGTACAGATTGCTTTAAGCTTCTCCAGAACCTCCTCGCTCAATCTGCTCTGGAAATCCGCATCTCCATTGCAGCAAAAGATTCTGCAGCCGGAAAAACGATATTCATAAACCGTGCATTTACCATCGATGTTGTACGGACACCGGCTCGATGGCATCGGCTTGATTTTTTCGTCGCCCAGATTCGCAGCCAGGTACATCAACTCCGGCGGGGTAATAAACAGACGATGGTCGAATCCCTCGAAGTCACAACAATCGCCGCAGGACTTGCACGCCCCGGCTATGTCAGAACCCGGGCACAATTGCAGGTCCAGCCACTTATAAACTTCGGCTACTCTTTCGAGTAATCGCCCAGTTGCATCGGATCCTGCCACCATTTTCTGAGCCTCTTGATTTCTTCTATTTCATCGAAGCTGTAGAGCCTGCCTCGATTGATGCCGGGACAATTTTGTGCCGCCTTGTTCCAGGCACCCGGGCTCGCCAGGTTGCTTGTCCAGAAAGGCCAACTCCGGCACTGACTCGGCCGGACAGAATAAATCATACACTGTTTGCCGCCGGCCCCGGCCTGCAGGAATATGCAATCTTTGGTCTTTCGGTGTTCGATAATCGTCGTACGAAGCCCCACTCGCTTGAGGTATTTCTGCCGGAACATTCCAATTTCCATTTTCAGAAAATCGGTAATGATTTCAATCTCCGGCCTCGTCACCCAGATATACCCCTCCCCCGGCCCAGAGCAGCACCCCCCACACTCCTGGCACTCAAAATGCAATCCGGCAACGTACCATTTAGTTTTTTTCTTCGCCAACATCTTACCATTTAAGAACGGCGCCGGTGTCGGCGCTGGTTGCCATTGCGGCGTATTTTGCCAGGCAGCCTTCGGTGATCTTCGGCTTCGGCGGAGTCCAGGTTTTCTTGCGCTCCGCCAGTTCGGCGTCGGAAAGCTTGACGTCTATTTTGTTACCGGGGATATCGATTTCGATAATGTCGCCGTCTTTTAATAATCCGATGGGGCCGCCGACAGCCGCTTCGGGGCTGATATGCCCAATGCAGGCTCCTCTTGTGCCGCCGCTGAACCGGCCGTCGGTAATCAGCGCAACGGATCCGCCTAACCCGGCTCCCATTATATAGCTTGTGGGACTGAGCATCTCCTGCATTCCCGGGCCGCCTTTCGGCCCTTCATAGCGGATGACAACCACGTCGCCGGCCTTGACCTTACCGGCCAGGATACCGTCACAGGCATCTTCCTGGCTCTCGAAGATAACCGCCGGGCCGGAATGAACACGCATTTCAGGAGCGACACCGGCGGACTTCACCACGCCGCCGTTGGGCGCGAGATTGCCGGTAAGAATGGCCAGACCGCCGGTCTTCGAATACGCATTATCGAGCGTATGGATTACTTCGGTATTTTTGATTTCGGCCCCGGCAATGTTTTCGCCGAGCGTTTTGCCGCTCACGGTCGGGCATTCGAGATTCAGCAGGTTCGGGACTTTACTAACCTCGTTTAGAATGGCGCTGATACCGCCGGCGGCGTCCACGTCCTCGATATGAATCTGGCTGGACGGCGAAACCTTGCAGATGTTCGGGCATTTCGCCGAGATTGCATTGATGCGTTCGAGGTCGTATTTGACGCCGGCTTCGCTGGCCACCGCCAGGCTGTGCAGGACGGTATTGGTCGAGCCGCCCATTGCCATATCCAGAACAAGGGCGTTATCCAGCGACTTCTCGGTGATAACGTCCAGCGGCTTGATGTCCTTTTCGATGAGCGTCATAATCTGTTTGCCCGTCGCTTTATAAAGCTGCTGGCGTTTCGGATCGACGGCAAGAATTGTGCCGTTGCCGGGCAGCGCCATTCCAATCGCCTCGCAAAGACAGTTCATCGAATTGGCCGTGAACATCCCGGAACAGCTCCCCTGGGTCGGACAGCCGGTCATCTCAAGCTCCTTGAGCTCTTCCTCGGTTATCTTTCCGGCATTGAACTCGGCGACGCCCTCGAATATGCTGATAAGGTCGACGGTTTTGCCGTCTTTTGTTTTGCCCGCTTTCATGGGCCCGCCGGAGACGAAAATCGTCGGTATATTCAGCCTGACCGCTGCCATCAGCATCCCGGGGATGATTTTGTCGCAGTTGGGAATGCACACAAGAGCATCGAAACAGTGTGCACGCACCATCGTCTCGACCGAATCGGCGATAATCTCCCGCGAGGGCAGCGAATATTTCATACCCGTATGGCCCATAGCGACTCCATCGCAGATAGCGATAGTATTGAATTCAAAAGCGGTTCCGCCCGCGCCTCGAATCGCGGCCTTGACCACCTGGGCCACCTTGTCGAGGTGGACGTGCCCCGGGACGATTTCACAGAAGCTGTTGGCAACACCGATAAACGGCTTGTTAATGTCGGCATCATTGAGACCGCAGGCGTGAAGCAGACCGCGATGCGGCGCCCGCTGGAAACCTTTTTTGACTGTATCGCTTTTCATAATCTTGTTTCTCCAAAACTGCTTAGCAAGTCGATTCAAAACATTCAAATTCGCATTCTAACCTTTTATAGAGCCCGGATAAAGAAAAATCGGTTGTTTCAGGCGGAATAAAACATATAATGAACGGCATGAAATGTTACTTAGAGCACCTAACAGAATAAAAAGACATTGTTACGTTGTCATGCTGAGCGAAGCATCTGGGATTAGAACGAGCGACTGAGATTCTTCACTCCTGACAAACGCTCTGAATAAAGTGTACATGAGAAACCCGGTTAAGATAAGGAAAAAGCATGGATACCAGAAAATGCGCAAAATGCGGACAGGAGTTTCAAAAGTGGGTTGAGTTTTGTTCCAATTGCGGAGAAGCTATCGAAGGTTATTCACGGCCGGCAGGATTCTGGATCAGGGTCGGTGCGAACATTATCGATTCTCTGATATTTCTCCCGATCGTAATCCTGAGCGTCTGGAATACCTACTCACTCAAAAGCACGGTCTTGTTAATTTTGATAGGCCTGCCGGGGCTCATATATAAGCCTTTCATGGAATCGTATTTCGGGGCGACACTGGGCAAGATGTCTTGTAAGATTAAAGTCATCGGCGAAGACGGCAACAAGCTCTCTTTATTCGGTGCGTACATTCGGTTCTTCCCGTTTCTCCTGGCGGCCGGCGTCGGCCTGGCGGGCCAATTGATTTTATTTTCGTCGCCGGAGTTCCAATCCGCCACAACAATGATGGAAATCGGTGAAGCACAACAGGGGAGTTTTCTGGTTGTGATTAGTTATCCTGTAAATATACTTATTTTAATCGACTGCATTGTCGTTGCATTTACCTTCAGAAAACGTGCATTACACGATATGATGGCGGAATCTTTCTGTGTTTATAAAGAGCCATAGAAACTCAGCTCCCAACTCTCCGGGCCGGCCGGGCAGGGTGTGTAGACTTTAATTTGCACACGCGGGAAAAATTATTATGATGTCTCTATGTCGAATTACAGGCGAGCCCCCTGGGGACGAGCGAAATTATGTGGTGGATATTTACGACACAAAATGTTGCTTAAAGAGAACTTGTAGGAGAATAAATGATGAGGCAGAGTAAAGTATTGGGTTTTGCATCGAACATTGTTCTTTGCGTGCTGCTTTTAACTGCCGGCTGCACTGAGCATGCCGGGGAACCAGCTCAGACCAAAATCGAGCCTCAAAAAACCACTCCGGCCGAAGTTGAATCCGATGAACAGACTGTGAAATTAGCGTTGAAGTTCGTCCCCGATGATTCGACAACCTATAAAGTAACAACAGACACTGACAACAGCGTTATATGGGAAGGTGCCGGTCCGGATAAGCCCAAAGGCTTCACGGGCGGGCATACCGGCAGAAAAATCGAATTTACTTTCACACAGCAGATACAAAGCACCGATGATAAAGGCAACGCCGTAGCAAAGATTACAATCAAGCAGCTAAAGTATCTGGCAAAAATCAAAAACGACATCACGATGGATTTCGACAGCTCCAGGCACGAAGACCGGCAAAATCCTCTTAGCAAACTGATCGGGCAAAGTTATACCATAGAGATGACTTCTTCCGGACAGGTCTTAAAACTTATCGACGCAAATGATGCCCGAGCCGCCGTCAAAGGCGATTCCTCCGCTGACAGAACTGCCGCCAGCCTGCTGTCTCTCCGAGCTATCATGGAACGGCACACAATTCCAGCCCTGCCCTCTTCCGATAAAAATCAAATACTCACCGGCGAAAACTGGAGCAGTATAAAGAGATTTTCCTTCAGTATGATGGGTGCAAAAGCGTACGAAAAAATCTATACGCTAAAAGAAATCAAAGATGTGGATAATCGCCGGATTGCGATTGCCCAAATGGAAGCAGTACCCTCAGCCGAAAACGCCAGGGAACTGCACAAAGAACAGTCGGCGTCTTTCTTTGCAAACATGTCCGACAATAAAGAAACATATACAGGCCAGCTAAAGCTGGATTTGACCGGCGGTAAAGTCGAAGAATATCGCGAAAATCTTACTACAGAATGGTTTATTGTCGATCCGAGTCCGAAGGAAAACGAACAACCCGCCGCGCTGAAAATGACCGCCGTTCGTTCCTATAGCATCGAAAAAATTGATTAGAATCACTTTATCGCTCGCGGCCGGCCGTTTGTCTTCTGCGAAATCACTTGAAAGGAACAAAGTTGAAGGCCACGCTATTAATTCTGACGGCTTTGGTTTTGAGCGTGCTGGCGGGATGTCAGCCGACAGCCGGGGAAGATAAATTGCCGGGCGAACCGGGAGAGCTTTTGACCGTGGATTTCCAGGCCGGCGAAACTTTGCGATACAAGTTCGTCTCCGGCAGAGAAATAACAGTTGACTGGGACACGGCGGCAAAGGCATCCCGGCCGGGCAGACCTGTTTCCGACAAATCCTCCGAATCGCTGGAAATCATCATGGCTTACACACCAGTCGAAATAGACCCGTACGGCCTTACAACCGTCAAGGCGGTCTGCGAATCGGTGAAAGTGACGCGAAGCAAAGGCCCGGGCAGAGACGC
>CAYTNN010000074.1:9181-19062 GCA_964439135.1 uncultured Pirellulales bacterium | reverse complement strand
AAAAAAGAGGAAACATATTACTTGACGGCAGGCAGCCTTTCATGAATAGGGTGGGCACTGCACACCATCATCGCTATTTCAGGCCGCCGGGGAATGATATGGAAACAGTTTTCGTCGATGGCAGCATGGGTGAGGGAGGGGGGCAGATACTTCGCACGAGCCTGGCTTTGGCCTGCATTACCGGCAGGAATCTGCACATCGAAAACATCCGCGCCGCCCGCCGTAAGCCGGGACTGGCAAAGCAGCATCTAAGTTGCGTCCGGGCCGCGTGTGAAATCTGCGGCGGACAATGCAAAGGGACGGCCATAGGCTCGCAGGTCCTGGACTTTCAGCCCGGCCCCATTCGTAGCGGGGATTTTTCTTTCGATATCGGCTCAGCCGGCTCGGCTTCACTGGTGATTCAAACCATACTGCCGGCATTATTTTTAGCTGAAAATCCTTCGACCGTCACCGTGACCGGCGGAACGCATAATCCGTGGGCGCCGCCATTCGACTTTCTCGCCGAAACCTTCCTGCCTGCGATTAAGACTGCCGGATTCGACGCCGACTGCAAACTGGAGAAATACGGCTTCTTCCCCGCCGGCGGGGGAAAAATCACTCTCGACGTTAAGCCCCGGCAAGAAAATCTAAACCGAGCAATTAATCTTTGTGAGCCCGCCGAACAGATACAAATCCATGTGCGAATATATACGGCAAAACTTCCCGCCCACATCGCCCAGCGCCAAAAGAAGTTATTGCTCCAAAACAGGCTGAAATTCCAGAACATCGAGCACATCGAAGTAACCGATTCCGACGGCCCTGGCAATTGTATCATGATTCGCCTGGTGGCAGCCTCGGGTGGCAGCCTCAAAGCCGAAGGCTTTGGGGATGGAGGTCCTCGGACTACGGTCTTTACCGCATTCGGGCAGAAAGGTAAACCATCGGAGAAAGTAGTGGGCGAGGTTGTAAGTCTGGCTGAAGATTTCCTGCCCAGCGGCGCAGCCGTGGATCGTTTCTCAGCCGACCAACTCCTGATCTACATGGCCATTTCAAAAGCCGGCTGCTACACAACCAATGAACTGACTAACCATTTGACAACAAACGTCGAAACAATCAAGAAATTCCTGCCCGTTAACTTTAAAGTCGAATATAAAGGACAAATCCACCAAATCTCCTGCGAATCCGGCTCAACATGACGCACCTTTCTAATGGCGTACCGGCATTCATATATAAAGCGGAGATGTCTATTTCTATTTGCTGTAGGGGCAACCCCGTGTGGTTGCCCTGGTTAATTATCGATGCTTGGGCGGCCACATGGGACCGCCCCTACTCCTTCGTTTCTCGCTGGCTTAACAGAACAACGACGTCATCATGTCCCCGGCGTGCCGCTTTTTGCAATGGTGTCTCACCATTATTATCCTTTGCATTAACGTGGGCCCCGTTAGCAAGAAGCAATTCAACCACGTTCTTGTGGCCACGGGCTGCATAGTGCAGTGGTGTACGCCCACCCAGGTTTTTCTTATTAACGTCAGCCTTTTTAGAAATTAGGAGCCTGGCCATCTCAATGTTGCCCTGAGACGCTGCATAGTGTAACAGGGTATCGCCGTCTAAATCCTGCGAATTGACATCAGCGCCTTTGACCGCAAGCAACTCCGCCATGTCCCATTGTTCATAGCGTAGAGCAAATGAAAGTGGCGTATCACCGGCGTCGTTTTTGGTTTTGACATCTGCGCCTTTTTCAATTACGAGTTTCGCTGCATCCCAGTTGCGAACTCTGATCGCATTTAACAATGGCGTATTATCGTTCACGTCTTTTGCACTGACGTCTGCTCCTTTGGCAATAAGCAGCTCAGCTAATTCGTTGGACGAAGAATATCCACGGGAATTATATAAGCCAAACACATTTTTACCTCTAATGGCTTCGTGCAGTGGTGTTCGGCCATTGTTGTCCTTTGCATCGACAACAGCGCCTCCCTCAATAAGCAGCTTTACCACCTCGTTTTGTTTGTAAAATTTATTGGCATCGTGTACCCACTCATGTGGAATCACCTCGTGCAGCGGTGTGCGCCCGGCTTCATTTTTTGCATTAACATCTGCCCCGGCGTCGATTAGAAGCTGTACCACGTCCCTGAAAGCCTTTGAAGCCGCGGTATGCAGCGGAGTATTGCGTGATGAGTCCTTAGCATTGATGTCTGCACCTTCGGCAATTAGAAGCAATGCTACCTCCTGGCTGTTAGCTTCATGGAGAGGAACTCTGTCTCTTTTGTTCTTTGCATTTATGTCTGCTCCGGCATCAATTAGCAATTTTGCTATATTTCTGGTAGATCGCGCAACTGAGGCTGCTCGATGTAGAGGTGTATCTCCCTGATCATCCTTCGCATTAACATCGGCCCCATGAGCCAGTAGGAGCTTTGCGACACTCTCACGCCCCCAGGTACTTACCCAGTGCAAAGGTGTTTTACCGTAATTGCTCCTTGCATTCACATCTGCGCCTGCGGCAATTAATATTGTTGCCTCATTCAATCCTGAGTGGAATAGTGGTGTGACGCCGTTCCAGTAACCTTTTGCATTGACATCGGCACCATTTGCCAGAAGTAATTCCACTATTTCTTTATGGCCACGTATAACTGCCGAGTGTAATGGTGTCGTACCTTCTTCACTCTCTTTGCTCTTTGTGTTAACATCCGCGCCGTTGGCAATAAGCAGTTCCACCAATTCTTTCTGTCCTTTTTTGATCGCGCAAAATAATGGCGTCTCGTCATATTTACCGGCTTTGGCATTAACATCGGCGCTGTTTTTCACGAGTAGTTGCACGATTGCGGTGTTGCCGGAAGGTATAGCCAGCAGCAGCGGAGTCCAGCCGTCTTTATCTTTTGCATTGACATCGGCGCTTTTAGAGATTAGCAGCTTAACAGCTTCCTTATAGCCTTTATGGACCGCCCAGTGCAATGGCGTCCAGGTGTCATTGTCTCTGGAATTGACATCAGCGCCGTTTGAGAGCAACGAGTTGAGCCGCTGGACGTCTCCAGTCTTAGCTGCCCAGTGCAGCGGTGTCGTGGTCGAAGCCGGTTTTTTTCTACACCCGGCCGAAATAAGCATAAATGCCAGAATTAAACAGAAAAATCTATCCGTTCTCACTCTCGGTTCCCTTAAAATAGGCACACTTTCTCAAGATCCCCACATATATAAGGCACAAGAGACAGCGAAGGTAACATTTTTATAAACCTCGCGTTGGTCGCTGCTTCGCAGCCTGTCATAAAATCTTAAGCCGCATCAAGGAAAAGACTTGCCATATTGTAGGTGAGCGTGTAAAGTTCTGCAAACGATAATTTCCGGCAGAGCAACTGTGAGGAAGGGCGGCCAAAAGGCTGCGAAGGGCGAATTCTTTGACAGCGCCGTTAGGTGTCCAGTGGAGAGCCAAAAAACAGATGCAGACAGAACTTAAGTTTCGAACCTTGATCGACGTTTTCAACGAGTCCCTTGCCGAAATTAAGTTCCTGGACAAGAAATGCCTGGAAATCATCAGGGCCGATCGTGAGGAATCTCTAACCTTCGAGCAGTTGAAAGCCAGGTCGCGGGATTTTGCCGGATGGCTTATACAATCTCAGGGCATCCGAATCGCGGACAAAGTTGCGATACTCGGCAAGAACCGTGCTGATTGGGACATTGCCCTGTGGGGTATCATACTTGCCGGGGCCATTCCGGTCCTGATCGACCCGGAAAGACCGGTCGAAGGCGTTATAAACCACCTGATCCATACGGACAGCCGGCTGATTGTTATGGCCGACGACTATCAGGATGCCGAATCCCGGCAGGAATTGAAGGATTTCGCCGCCGGCCACGGGATGGTTTTTATCGAAATGACCATCTATGAAGAAACCGGGGGTAGCGAGGCCGTCCCGGCCTTGAGTCCCGGCGGCATCTTGCCGCCGGCAGAACAAGGGCACGATGCCCTCGCCACAACGGATGAGCTGTTGAACAAAATCCCCGCCGGGGTAGACACCGATGATACCGCAGTGATTTTGTGCACGTCCGGCACAACGGGCGACCCACGAGAAGTCGAGCTTACACATCGTAATCTGATCGCCAATGTTCAGGGCTCGGTAGACAAGGTAAAAATAAGTCACAAAGATACGCTCGGGCATATCCTGCCGCCGCACCATTCATTTGGCCTGACAGCCGGGAAACTGCTGCCTTTCTGTGTCGGAGCTACCAATGTTTACATCAACAAGTACCGCCAGATGGCCGAACTCATCAGGGACAAAGAAATCACGATCTTTGCGGCTGTGCCCGCTCTTTATACGATGCTCGCGAAGAACTTCGAAGAGAGCCTTGCCAAAGAGAAAAAGAAAAAGCCGCACCTCAAACTGCTCGACCGTTACTTGCCGAAGAAGGTGGGGAAAGGAATCATAAAGAAATTGGGATGGGGCCAGGTGCGATTTTTCCTCTCAGGCTCTGCTCCGATGCCGGAGTGGGTACTGGATGTGTTCTGGCGAAGAGGAATGCTGCTGTACGAGGGCTATGGCACGACGGAAAATTCGCCCGTGTACGGCTTCAACGAGGAAGCCGGCAAATTGGGCTCGGTGGGCAAACCCATTAACACGATATTCGTCAAAATCGTCAACGAAGACAATCAGAAATTGCTGCCCGGCGAAAAGGGCGAAATCGCACTCGGCGGGCCCTGCATAATGAAGGGCTACTATAAGAACCCAAAAGCCACTCAAACGGCTATCATAACCGACGACGAGGGCGTCCGCTGGCTGCTCACCGGTGACTTGGGTCATCTGGACGAAGACGGGAATCTTTATATAACCGGGCGGAAGAAGTACGTGATTGTGCTGCCAGGCGGCAAGAATATCAGCCCCGAGCACGTCGAATCGGCGCTTTCGCAGGCGAAATTCGTCGGTGAAATACTGGTGGTCACTGGTTTCCAGAAGGACCCGGCAGGCTTCGTAGAGGAAACCATCAGGGCTATCGTCCGGCCGGCATGGGAAGCGATAGAGACCCATGCGAATCATTCCTCCGACGATCTTGTAGATAAGCCGCAGCTCCTTAAGAACCTGATTTGGAACAATATCAATGAATGTCAGCAGAACAGCCGGCAGCTTACCAGCTTCGAGAAAATTTCGTCGCAGCATCTTGAAATCAGAATCGAGGAATTCCAGAAAACCTCAACCGGAAAGATTAGGCGGGAAGTCTACATGAAGGTATGAAAAGAGTAATTAAATTGTGTGCCGGGCAAAGGAAATATCAATCGCCCGGCACTGTACTTTATACATGTTCGTTGAAAATACATTTACATAATGCCTGAAAGGGAGGATTACGAAATGTCGGAACATCAAAAAACTTCAATCGCCGGCAACAACTCCGGACGGATTAATCGTCGCCGGTTCATGGCCGGTGCCGGTGCGGCCGCTCTGTCGTTTACAATCGTCAAGCCGGAATTGGTTCGCGGAGCTGCCGCCAACTCGAAAGTTAACCTGGGCCTGATAGGCTGCGGCGGCAGGGGGACATGGATAGCCGAACTGTTCCAGCAGCACGGCGGATACAATGTCATGGCCGTGGCGGACTACTTCCAGGACAGGATCGACAGCGCCGGCGAAAAACTGGGCGTACCGGCGGCAAATCGTTTTCCCGGTCTGTTTGGCTATAAAAAGTTGCTGGAGAAGGTTGACGCCGTAGCGATTATAAGCCCGCCTTACTTTCATCCCGAGCAGGCCGCGATGGCGGTGGAAGCAGGATGTCACACCTATGTCGCAAAACCGATTGCCGTAGACGTGCCCGGATGTCAGAGTATCGGCGAGAGCGGCAAAAGAGCCGCGAGAAATAAACGCTGCTTCCTCATTGACTTCCAGACTCGTGCCGACCCGTTTTACATCGAGGCGCTCAAACGCCTGCGCAATGGGGCGCTGGGCGAGTTTGCTTTCGGCGAGGCGATTTATCATGCAACCTGCCCGTTCGGGCGGATGTACGATACATGGCGAAATGACCCGAACAATCCCGAGGTCCGCCTGCGGGCGTGGGGGCTGGATCGCGTGATTTCCGGTGACATAATTACCGAACAGAACATTCACACGCTGGACGTGATGAACTGGATCATGGACGAAGAGCCGGTTTCCGCCGTCGGTGTGGGTGGCAGGACGGTTCGCCCCGTCGGGACCTGCAACGACCACTTCGCGCTGCTCTTCGAGTATCCCAACAAAATCGGTATTACGTTCAGTTCGCGACAGATAGAAGGTCACGGCACGCAGCCCGAGGGCATTAGGAACCGGATGTTCGGCTCCAAAGGCGTGCTGGAAACCGAATACGGCGGACAGGTACTCATTCGCGGCGAGAACTTCTATCGCGGCGGCAAAAGCCCAGGCATATACAAGGACGGTGCCGTGGCAAACATCGCCACGTTCCATAAGAGCATCGTCGAAGGCAATTACGCCAATCCGACAGTCGAGTCGAGCGTTCGCAGCAATCTGATTACAATCCTCGGCCGGACCGCCGCCTATACGGGCGAGAAAGTAATGTGGAAGAGCCTTGTCAAAAGCACGGAGAAACTTAACGCTAACCTTAAAGGCCTGAAATCGTAAGTTAATCGGGGCAATGCCCTCACGGTTATCTCTTGGAGATATAGAAATGAAACGTTTACAAATAACTCGCCGCCAGATGATGGTGGGGACCGCTCGCGCCGCCGCCAGCCTCGCAGTGACATGTTCCTGTGCTCCTTCGATCAAGCGAGAGCAAACAAAAGCTCCCACCGGATTTAAGCTGGGCGTCTGTGACTGGACGATAGGAAAGACCGCGGATCCGGGCTCGTTCGAGATCGCCAAACGGATAGGACTGGACGGCGTGCAGGTGGATTTCGGCAGGGGGGACAATCACCTGCCGCTGTTCGACGAAGAATTGCAGGACAATATTCTCAAAGCAGCACGAAAGCAGAAAATGGAAATCGCCTCGCTGGCTATGGGCGTGCTTAACAGCGTTCCGTACAAAAGCGATCGACGCGCCGAGCGATGGGTGCGGCAGGCCATTGAAGTCGCAGAGACAATGAAAATCAAGGTGATTCTTCTGGCCTTTTTTGGCGAAGGTGACCTGCAAAACGACGAGCAGGGCGTTAACATGGTTGTCCAGCGGCTCAGGCAGGTCGCTCCCGATGCGGAAATAGCCGGCGTGACTCTCGGCATCGAATCGTGGCTCAGCGCCGAGCAGCATATCGATATTATCGAAAGGGTCGGTTCGCGCGCCGTTAAGGTGTACTACGACGTGGCAAACTCGCACAAAGCAGGCTACGATATCTACAAGGAAATCCGCCAGCTCGGCCCGCTCATCTGCGAGGTTCACGCCAAGGATTATGACAACCTTTACGGCAAAGGCTCGATCGACTTCAAAGAGGTCCGCCTGGCAATGGACGATGCCGGTTATCGCGGCTGGCTCGTCATGGAAGGCACGGAGATGCCGCTGGGCCTTGAGGAAAGCTGCCGATACGACGCAGAATACCTGCGGGGCATCTTCCCGAAAAAAGTATAGCACCACAGGGCAGGCAAAATCCGGCTGTGAGCGAGGGACTGCTTCGGGATGGAGTCTGTGTTTTGTCATTCCTGCGCGAGCGGGAATATGAATGATTGAATCACTCGAAAAACAGAGAAAGGACCGGATATGAAATCGCATTACCGTTTTACCATTCTGGCCGTACTTATTCTCGCTGCGGCCCAGTTCGCATCGGGCACGCCGCTGGACGATTATGTTGCAAAACCCGATGATAGCTACACTTATAGCGTTGTCAAAACCGTTTCCGGCCTAGGCTATACCGCTTATATTCTGGATATGACCTCGCAGTCCTGGCGCAGCAAGGACGAGGTCGACCGCCCGCTCTGGAAACACTGGCTGACAATCGTCAAGCCCGCCAATGCCACCGGCGATAAAGCTCTGCTGTGGATCAATGGCGGCAGTAACGGCCGGTCGGCGCCCGATTCGGCCGACAAAATGCTGGTCGGCATTGCCCTAAGCGCCGGTGCGGTCGTAGCCGATCTGAAAATGGTGCCGAACCAGCCGCTGATGTTCCCGGATGGCGGCAGGCCCCGCTCCGAAGACGGCATTATCGCTTATACCTTCAATAAGTGCCTGGCTACCGGCGACAATTCCTGGCCGCTCCTGCTGCCGATGGTAAAAAGCGCCGTCCGCGCAATGGATACGATTCAGAGTCATCTTAAATCGCTCGATTCCGGCCCGCTCGATATCAAGCAGTTCGTGGTCTCCGGCGGCTCGAAGCGGGGCTGGACGACCTGGCTGACCGCCGCGGTCGATAAGCGGGTGGTCGCAATTGCCCCGGCCGTCATCGACGTACTGAACATGGATGAGCAGATGAGGCATCATTTTGCCGCTTACGGCTTCTATTCCGACGCTATCGCCGATTACGGCGAAATGAAGGTCTTCGAGCGGCTCGACACGCCGGAAGGCCAGGCGCTGACAAAAATTGTCGACCCCTATGAGTACCGCGACCGCTACGCTAGGATTCCCAAGTGCCTGATAAATTCGAGCGGCGACCAGTTCTTCCTGCCGGACTCGGCACAGTTCTACTTCCACAACCTGCCCGGCGAGAAATACCTGCGGTACGTCCCGAATACCGACCACGGCCTCGGCAACTCGGATGCCATCCAGAGCCTGCTGGTGTTCTATCAGTCCATTCTGAAAAACGCGCCCCGGCCGAAATTTTCATGGTCAGTTAAGGACGACGGCTCAATCGAGGTCAACACAACCACGGCTCCGAAGGAGGTCAAACTCTGGCAAGCATCGAATCCCAAAGCGAGGGATTTCCGGCTTGAGATCATTGGCCCGGTCTGGAAAAGCTCGGATCTTGCCGCCGGCAGTGACGGGGCGTTCGTAGCAAAGGTCCCCAAGCCGGACGAGGGCTGGACGGCCTTTTTCGTCGAGCTGACATTCGAAAGCGGCGGCCCGGTTCCCTACAAATTCACAACCGAGATCCACGTAGAGCCGGAAACTTTGCCGTTCGCCGACAAGCTCTGATTCGACGGCTCCGGCAGTGCCTACTGGGTGCCGGAAGAGACGTTTCGCACAATTATCGAAGCGACACTCAAGCAACTCAGCCGGGCCGGGTTTAAGATTGTCGTCGCCCACGGACACGGGCCTTCGACCGGCTTTTTCCAGAAAAACGCCAGCCAATGGAAGGAAAAGTTCGGCCTTGATACCTTCACATGCTGGGGCAGCGAATACGACCGGCAGGGCAAGGGCATCCAGGTGGACCACGCGGCGATGAACGAAACCTCGCTCGTAATGGCCCTTCGGCCGGAGTTGGTCCAGATGGAAAGATTGCCGAAAGACCCGAATTCCTGGCCCGTAGGAGTAGGCGGCAAAGACCCGAGAAAATTCGCCACTGCTGAACTCGGCCACGAAATCCTGAAGCTGCAAACCGAAAGAATGGCAAAAATCCTCCAACAGGCCCTGGCAAAACTGGATAAATAAATCAAACTTGCCGTTTCGCACTGTCATCGTACGCTGAACGCTTTAGGGTGCTGCGAAAGCAGGGATCCAAGAACGTAACGGATTTAGTCAATTCTCGTCTTCCCATGAATGACAGATTAAATTATTTATTTGCGCTCAAAGTGGGCTTTGTGCTCAAGGAAGACATTATCATGGCTCGGCATCATTGTAAATATACAGAACGTTGGCGCTGGAAGGTGAAAAAGGACAGTTTTTGTCTTATTATGCACGACCATTTGTTTGTGTTTCTCAAGCCGAGAGCGGCCGAAGACCTGTCGCGGCTGAGATACAGCCGCTCGATTGATTATTGACGACTTACTATTGACTATTTTCTATTGGCTATTGATTATTGAGATTGCTGCGGGGCTTTGGGCCTTGCGAGGACATCTTTTAAAGGCACCCGGCAATGAATT
>CAYTNN010000074.1:0-9081 GCA_964439135.1 uncultured Pirellulales bacterium | reverse complement strand
GGCGAGTTCGGCTGGGAAAATCCCGCCGTGCTGGTGGCAAGCGGCGTCAGCGGGGGACTGCTGTTGGCGTTTTTGTCGCTGATCGATCCCGGCGACGAAGTGATTATCCCGGATCCGTACTTCGTCATCTACAAGCACGTCATTAACATGTTAGGCGGAAAGTGCGTCTATATCGACAGCTATCCCGATTTCGACCTGCCCGTCGAGAAAATCGCCGAGGCCATCACGGCCAAAACGAAGATGATTATCCTCAATTCACCCTGCAATCCGACCGGCATGGTATATTCGGAAGAGCGTATCAAGGCACTGGCCAAAGTCGCGGCCGACAACGATATCCTCGTGATGACCGACGAGATATACGAGAAATTCTGCTACGACGGCGATTGCCCGAGTATCGCGAGTCACTACGAAAAGACCCTGCTTCTACGCGGCTTCAGCAAATCCTACGCGATGACCGGCTGGCGGATGGGCTACGTCGCGGCACACGAATCTCTCAAGCACGTCGTCGAGGAAATGACTAAGATACAGCAATATACGTTCGTCTGCGCTCCGACGCCTTTCCAGCAGGCTGCGCTGGCCGCCCTGGATTATGACGTGAGCGACCTGGTCGATGTGTACAGAAAGAAAAGAGACCTGCTTTATGAAAGTTTGAACGGTGCCTTCGAACTGGTCAGGCCCGGCGGGGCATTCTACGCGTTCGTCAAAGCGCCCGGCTCGGGAGGGGCCACAGCTTTCGTCGAAAAGGCGATTGCCAACAATCTGCTTATTATACCGGGCAACGTTTTCAGCGAACAAGATACGCATTTCAGGATAAGCTACGCGACCAGCAACGAAAAAATCCGGCAGGGGGCGGAAATTCTCCGCAGCCTTACATAGGACAATCGGCTCGAATCCTCCGGTTACTGTTTTTCGCTTGACTCATTAAGTAAAAACGGATACAACTGCCGCACGATTGTTAGCATGCAGGGTTTAGCGTATAGCATTTTGACGAAAGAGATGATTTTAGGGACAGCAGGGGGGGTATTGTTTCTTGTCGTTATGGGGTTGATGTCAGACAGTGGTAAAAGGGTCGCCGCAGAGAAGGCGTTTTTGGTTTTTTGTCCGGCGATTGTGATTTGTGCTTGTAGCTAATATTAAATCCTATTTTTGAAGGAGTGAACAATGGGAGTTTTAGATAGATTTTTTGCCCCATCGCCTTTTATTCAACTGCATGAGCACGCAAAAAAGGTCCACGAGTGTGTTGAGCTTATTCGGCCGTTGGCAAATGCGCTGCTGGCGGAAGACTATGAAAAAATCGAGGAATTACACAATGTGATGTCCAGGACCGAGCATGAGGCAGATGTAATCAAAACGGAATTGCGCGATAAACTTACCAAGCTGTACTTTCTTTCGGTAGGACAAAATGAGTTAAGCCGGTTTTTAGCGTATCAGGATGACATAGCAGATGCCGCGGAGGATTTCGCCGTTGTGCTGATGCTGCGCAAGACCAAAATCCCAGAGGAACTCAAAACCGGCTTTATGGCCTTTGTTGAGCAGGTCATCAGCGTCAGCGAACAGTTATTGAATCTGGAAAAGGACCTTTCGACGCTCGCCGAAGCGGCTTTCACCGGAGAAGAAGCGGAGAATGTGCTCAAAGGCATTGAAAAAATCGGCGAAGAAGAATGGAAGGCAGACCGTCTTGGAAGAAAATTTGCACGTAGTTTCTACAACATGGAAGATAAGCTCGATCCTATCACCATTATTTTCCTGGACAAGTACTGTAAGAGACTCAGTGCCGTATCCAACAACGCCGAGAAAACCGCCAAGTATCTGCGTTTAATCATTCGCAAGAAGTAGTCCGGCCTCGACCGAAGGAACGTTGCGTCTATGGAGATAATTGTTCTCGCAGCAATTATAGTTGGCTTCTACATGGCGTGGAATATCGGCGCCAACGATGTAGCTAACTCCATGGCTTGCGCGGTCGGCTCGAAGGCCCTGACTGTCTTCTGGGCGGTGGTTCTGGCAGCTATCTGCAATTTCTGCGGAGCTGTGCTGGTAGGCAGCCACGTTGCCGACACCGTCAGGAAGGGAATAATAGACACGCAGGCATTCACCGGCGACCCCCGTATGCTCGCCCACGGCATGCTGTGCGCGCTTTTGGCCGCGGCAGTGTGGTTGAATCTTGCCTCGTGCTTTGGCATGCCGGTTTCCACCACACATTCTATTGTTGGAGCCATCGTCGGGTTTGGAATTCTGGAAGCCGGACTCAGACATGTTTACTGGGCCAAGCTTGGTCAGATTGTTGCCAGTTGGTTTATCTCGCCACTGGCCGGGGGGATAATAGCTTTTATCATATTCAAGTTGATCCTGCATTATATTCTGTCTGCCGAAGAACCTTTGGTGGCTGCGCGAAAAGGGGTACCGGTTTGCGTTTTTGTCGTCTTTACCACAATGATTCTGGCCACAATTTACAAAGGCTTGAAAAACCTGCATCTCGATCTTAGCGGTCCCTCAGCTATTACTCTGAGTATTTTGGGTGGTCTTGGCACCGCAGGAGTTTCCGCATTGTTCGCCAGGAGAAATCATGATTGCCACAGCAAATTACCTCTGGAGCAGCAGCTCATGCAGGTGGAGAAAACCTTTGCCGTGCTGGTAATCATTAGCTCGTGTACCGTAGCATTTGCACAAGGAGCCAACGATGTGGCGAATGCCATTGGTCCGCTGGCAGCGGTAGTCGAAATCGTCAAAACCAACGCGGTCCCCGGAAAGGTGTCGGTTAGCATGGGGTTCTTAGTCGTCGGTGGTCTTGGCATTGCAATTGGCCTGGCTACATTCGGCTATCGGGTAATGCGCCTGGTTGGGACGAAGGTCACCGAGATTACACCCTCGCGTGGTGTTGCCGCGAACTTAGCCGGCATGATGACAGTCCTGACCTGTTCGAAAATGGGCCTTCCCGTATCCACCACGCACACCATGATTGGCGCGATCATAGGTGTGGGATTGGCCCGCGGTATCACCGCTATTAACCGTGGGGTCGTTACGTCAATCTTTACGTCCTGGCTCGGGACTGTTCCGATTGCCGC
The DNA here is from genome assembly GCA_964439135.1 of uncultured Pirellulales bacterium. Lineage (GTDB taxonomy): Bacteria > Planctomycetota > Phycisphaerae > Sedimentisphaerales > Anaerobacaceae > JAFGPJ01. Next base: position 6,019 of record CAYTNN010000074.1, on the reverse strand, counting down.
GGGATTAACCGTGCTGTTTTACCTAACGGGAAAGTGGTTATTTTGGTAAAAAACCGTTGATCGCTTCGGACAATCGCCCTCCAAACACATCTGTAATAACGTTAGATGTTGAAGTTTTCATGCCGTCCCAAGTTGGATTTTGACAAACCTTAAAGTCATATTTTGCGGTAACCACATAAGAACTCTATTGACCTGTAAAGCAAAAAACGCTAAAACTTGTGTGCCGTCATAAATATATTAGTTTTCAATGTAGTTAAGGAATATCTATGGTCAAGGACATGATTTTTGGGACAGTAGGGGGGTTAGGCCTGTTTTTATTCGGCATGGGCCTGATGTCCGATGGCCTAAAGAAGGTTGCCGGGCAAAAACTGAAAAGCCTCCTCGAATCGCTGACAAAACATAGAGTCATTGCCGTTCTCGTCGGGGCCCTGACGACATGCCTGATTCAGTCGAGTTCCGCTACTACGGTGATGACGGTTGGATTCGTAAATGCGGGACTTTTGACCTTAAAGCAGGCATTGTGTGTAGTTCTTGGCGCCAACGTCGGCACAACAATCACGGCGGGACTCGTGTCAGTTCTGGCCGTCTTTAAGATTACCAATTATGCGCTGCCGCTTGTGGGCGTCGGATTCCTGATTAATGTCCTTGGAAAAACGGAAAGGAACAGAAGCATCGGTCAGGTGATGATCGGTTTCGGCGTCCTGTTTCTCGGCATCCATTTCATGAAAGAGGCTTTCGTTCCACTCAAAGACAGCCAGGGCGTGCAGGAGGCGCTGATATGGCTCGGCCGTAATCCGCTTCTGGCGGTTCTGGCCGGGACGGCTATCACAATGCTTCTGCAGAGCAGCTCGGCTTCGATCGCTATTATCCAGATGCTGGCCTTTCAGGGCGCCTTCGGGACGGACTGGCCTTTAGTGCTCCAGGTTGCAATCCCTTATATTCTGGGCGACAATATCGGCACAACAATCACGGCTCAGTTGGCGGCAATTCGGTCATCCAGAAACGCCAAACGAACGGCAATGGGGCACACAATATTCAACGTGATCGGTGTTACTTATATGCTTCCTCTTGTGTGGATGGGGTGGTTCAGCCATGCAGTGGAATGGCTCACGCCCGGCCAGTTGGGGCAAAATACAATTATGACCAACATATTTTTTGCCCATTTCATGTTCAACGCATTTAACACGATTGTGTTCCTTCCGTTTATCGATGGGCTCGCAGCATTGGTTGTTAAAATCATACCTGTAACTGAGATTGAGCTTGCACAAAAGCCGGTGGTTTTGGAAAAGCACCTGCTGGATACTCCCGTGATAGCATTAGAGCAGACAAAGCGGGAAATCATCCGTATGGCTCAAACGGCAAAAAAAGCCGTGATGCGCTCTATCAGCGGAATTATCAACAATAACAGAAAAGAACTCGGATCCGTCAGAGAATTAGAAGATTTTATCGACATGTTGCAGCTCGAAATCACATCTTACCTTTCGGCGTTATCACGCAGGAACTTGTCTGATGAAGTCTCGATCGAGCTGCCGGTGCTTTTGCATACGGTCAACGACCTGGAACGTATCGGCGATCATGCCGTCAATATTGTCGAAATAGCCGAACGAAAAATCGGCCAGAAGCTTTTGTTCAGCGATTCGGCACTTAAGGAAGCTAACGAACTCAAAAAAGAGATAGAAGGGATGTGTGATCATATTATCACAGCTTTGAAAGATAACGATATAAAGGGAGCTAAATCGGCCCTGGTTCACGAAAACAACATTAACAGGATGCAGATAGAATTTCGCCGCAGCCACGTAGAGCGAATGTCCGGAGGCATCTGCTCGCCACAGACGGGCTTGATATTTATCGACCTGGTCGATAACGTCGAAAAAATCGGCGACCACCTCACAAATATCGCACAGGCAATCATCGGCGGCCTGCAATGGGAGGGAGTCAAACCAAAAATTTCTTCCGATTCCTGACTATATACTGGCAGCCGAGCAATTTGAAGGTATAATTGGCCATATGGAGTGTCCATTTCGGATAATTGCGGTTGGTGTTATGTGCCTGATATTGCTCGCGGGATTGAGTATGGCGTCTGAGCCGAACGCCGCCGGCACGGATTCGCCCACCGTCAACGCAGCAGTCATTGTCTGCAAGGGCATGATCGACGATGGGCTCTACAAATCCATCAAGCGCAGGACCGACATCGCCCTTGATAACGACGCCGAATACATCATCTATGAAATCGGCACATACGGTGGGCTGCTGCAATCCGCGGACGATATTTCCAAGTACTTCATACTCGATATCGGTCAAAAAGTACACACGGTCGCCTACGTAACCACCGAAGCGATATCAGCCGGTGCGATGATAAGCGTCTCCTGCCGGGATATCATAATGCGCGAGAACACCACCATCGGCGATTGTGCTCCTATTACAATAGGCGGCAAACTCGAAGGCGTTGAGCGTGAAAAAGCCGAGAGCTTTACCCGCGCAGCCTTTGCGCGGGCAGCAGAAGCAAACGATTATCCGGCCGCACTGCTAAAGTCAATGGTCACCATGCAGGCCAAGGTTTACAGGGTAAAGAATCTGCAAACGGGCCAGAGCGAGTTCATCGAAGACACGCAACTGCCCGAAGATCCGAATAAATATGATCTGGACGGCAAAGAGCTGATTGTTAAAGAAGACGAGATTTTGACGCTGACTGCTGCCAGGGCGTTGGAGTATGGAATTGCCAGGGCACAGGTCAAAGACCGGGCAGGGGCCCTTGAGTTCCTGGCCGAACGTGATGGCGTGACTTTCACCGGCGAGCCGATGGTGCTCAAAACTCTCTGGTCGGAAGAGATGGTCCGGTGGTTAAACTCGCCGGCGGTGATGGCAGCGCTTGTAATGCTTGCCATGCTGGGAGTGTATATTGAATTTAACACGCCGGGCGTCGGACTACCCGGGCTCGTAGCGGTGATATGCCTTGTAATAATCATCGGCAGCAAATACCTGGTGGGACTGGCAAACTGGGTGGAGGTGGCGTTATTTTTCGTGGGGATACTCCTGCTGTTGGTTGAGATTTTCGTACTGCCCGGTTTTGGCATCGCGGGAATGATGGGAATAATTTGTGTCATGGTCGGCTTATTCGGCATGCTAATCAAGAATCCTCCCAACAGGGTTCCCTGGCCCGACAGTCCTGCAAACTGGGATGTATTTATGGATGGGCTTATGGGATTGTCGTTCGGCTTCCTTGGATTTGTCGTCCTGGCGTGGATACTTACAAAGTACCTGCCTAAACTCCAGTTCCTAAGCGGGTTGATTCTGGTGCCGGCAGTCGCAAAGCAGGGCACGGAAATGGAAATCAGTATGACGGCACCGCCTGAACTTGAAACCATCGGCGTTAATATAGGTGACATCGGAGAAGTCGTTTCAACACTGAGACCTACCGGAAAAGCAAGATTCGGCAATGCAATCGTGGATGTCGTTGCCAAAGCCGAGTTTCTTGACAAAGGCACTCGGGTCGAGATAATAAAAATTCACGGCAACAGAGTTGTTGTCAAAGTAGTGTAAGAGCAATCATAGGGAAAAGTGAATGGGTTGGTGGCTTATTTTTGCCGTTTTTCTTTATTTTGCCTGTGCGGCGCTGATCGTCGCCGAAGTATTCGTGCCGAGCGGCGGCCTGATCAGTATCTGCGCGCTTGCCTGCCTGGTCGGCGGTATAGTGATTTTTTTCCAATACAGTGTTACTGTCGGGTGGATCGGCATAGGTATTGCGGCTATAATGATTCCATCGGTGTTAGTTGTCGCTTACAAGATATTCCCAAAAACCAGGTTCGGCAAAAGCGTGACGCTCACACCCCCGCAACGCCGGCAGGGCGATGCCATACCCGATACGAACAGGCTTAAAGAGCTGCTCGGTGCCGAAGGCGTTGTCCTTACACCGCTACGGCCGGTGGGAATGTGCGATTTCTCCGGGCAGAGACTCGAGTGTGTCGCCGAGAGCGGATATGTTGACAAGGGCAAAAAGGTCAAGGTCATCAACGTGGAAAGCACGCAGTTGACTGTTCGTATAATCGAAGAGAGTTAATGAAAGGACAAGTATTATGTATAACTTAACAAACACGACTTTGGCACAAACCGATCCGACAAAAGTTGTCATGGTGGCGATTTTGGTCGTAGTCATTCTTGTAGCGGTTGTGGCCTTCATGCTGTTCCTGAAATTCTTCCGACTGTGGCTGCAAGCCAGACTCTCGCGAGCGGACGTCAAATTCTCCGAGCTTATTGGGATGTGGCTCAGAAGGGTCGATACGAGAACCATCGTCCTGAGCAAAATCACTGCGATTCAGGCGGGCCTGACATTGACGACGACGGATTTGGAAAGCCATTATCTGGCCGGCGGCCGGGTCCCGAATGTTGTGCGCGCCCTCGTTGCGGCAAACAGGGCAAATATTGATTTGAGCCTGAAAACGGCTACGGCAATTGACCTGGCAGGCCGCGATATCCTCGAAGCGGTCCAGACAAGCGTCAATCCCAAGGTGATCGATTGCCCCGATCCTGCGAAGAGCAGAGGCACGATAGATGCAGTGGCTCAGGATGGCATCCAGTTGAAAGCAAAGGCTCGCATAACCGTCCGAGCCAATATCGAAAGACTCATAGGCGGCGCCACTCAAGAGACAATTATCGCTCGCGTGGGTGAAGGAATTGTTACCACTATCGGTAGTGCAATAACGTACAAAAGCGTTTTAGAGAATCCGGACAATATTTCAAAAACGGTTCTTGCCAAGGGGCTTGACGCCGGTACGGCTTATGAGATTTTATCCATCGATATTGCCGATGTCGATGTAGGCGAGAACATCGGCGCCCAACTACAGGCCGCCCAGGCTGAAGCAGATATGCGAAGAGCGAAGGCCGAGGCCGAAAAACGCCGGGCGATGGCTGTGGCACGCGAGCAGGAAATGCGAGCACTCGTAGTTGAAAATGAAGCAAAAGTGCCATTGGCGATAGCTGAGGCCTTCAAGAAGGGCAATTTCGGTGTCATGGACTATTATAAAATGAAAAACGTTATGGCTGATACCTTAATGCGAGATTCCATTGCAAAGCCCAAGAAGAAAGAATAGTCTCGATTATTCATGCTCTAACACTTGATTCAGTATGACCTCTATGGTCGAAAGTAAAGCGTATGACTGAGCTTTTAGCACAAATAATTCTGGCAGGTCGAAGCGATGACGCTGAAGGCTGGATGAACATCCTGATCGTCGTAGTTCTTGCGGTCTTCTGGGCAATTGGCGGTATTATAAAAGCGAAGGCGAAAAAGCCCGGCGGCCCGAACGAACAATTACCTGGTAAACCTGCCCACAAACCACCGTTACACAGCAGGGAGGCACGGGAACAAATGCTAAGGCAGCTACAACGTCCTGCCGACTCCGCACAAGACCAACGCCAACAGCCTCGCCCCGCCGCACAACAAGCGCGAATGAAGTTTGCCGACCTCCAGGCTGCCGTCCGTAAATTTGCAGTCGAAGCCGAACAGGCTTTCCAACCTCAATCCGGTAAAAAGACGCCTGAACTCAAACCGGTATTAACGGAACCAAAGATTCCGCCCGAGACCGTCGAACTCACGGAGCCTACAGGCAAAACAATCAAAGGACTGCAAGATAAGCGAGCTTATGAACCGGCACAAATGCCTGAGTCGGAATATCTCTCCGAACTTCTATTGGATTACGACAACCCGGAAGAGCTAAGAAGGGCGATCCTGCATTATGAAATCCTCGGCAAGCCTTTGTCACTGCGAGACTCGCCCTAATGTCTTATCGGACTTTGTGCCTCCTGCAGAATAGCACATATTCAATTTTACTCTTTAACAGGACTCCTGGCTGGGGAAAAATGGATTCCCGCCTTCGCGGGAATGACAGTGTGGCGCAAGTACTAATTCCAATTGGTTTGGTATTATATGATTTCTGATTAGTAACTGCGCTTACCTGGGTCATCTCGAGTGAAGCGCAGCGGAGTCGAGACGGTCTATGTCAAGCTATAACTGAAAAATTTACTT
>CAYTNN010000073.1:7287-19166 GCA_964439135.1 uncultured Pirellulales bacterium | reverse complement strand
CGTCGGGCTTGACGCCGGTGTGGGCAGGGCCGATCTCGTCCAGACTGACGAACCACTGCCGTGCCGTGTTGGCGGACTGGTCGAGCCACTTTGTTGTCTGGTTATGCGTATCGTTGGTTTGCAGCGATGGGCCGTCAAAATATTCGTATCCTAACAGCGGCTTGTAAACTTCGTCATACTTGCCAGGGAACGTATGGCAGACGACCGGATGGCCGTAGGGATCGAGCTCTTTGATATATTTACAGAAGGCCTTGCGCTGGTCGGTTGTGTTGGTGTTCTCCTCGCCGAGGTTCCAGGTCAGAGCGAGGTGATGGCCGAAGCGGGCGATGAGTTCGCGGTAGTAGAGTTTTCGCTCGGGGCCGAGATCGCCGCCGTCGAGTCCCTGGTCGTTTTCCGTCTCCTGCGTAATGATATGGAGCATCAGGCCGAGCTTGTCCATGTGCGAAAAAACAATCTCCCACTGGTCAAGTTTGCTGCAATCGAAGCGAAATTTTTCCTTCGGATTCGTCCAGGGCCAGACGTCTTTGCCGTCGCCGCCGTCGATGTTGTAAGGGATGAAATAGACGCTGTTCATGCCTTTGGAAGCCAGGTAGTTCAGTGCTCCGATCATGCCCTTGCCTTTGCCGTCCTTCCATGTCGGGTCGCCCGGCCGCCAGTCTTTGACGTGTGGGGCGTAATGGTGGATGAATTCGTCGCCCGCGGCTTCGCCATCGCGTTTCAACTCGCCGGCGTCAAATGTATCGTCGAAGTCGGCGTAGCCTAAGAAGTTTTCGGGACTGTCGGCGCCGCCTTTGATGAAATACGCACCTGTTTCAGCGAACTGAAGATAGCGCTTGCCGACGTATTTGAGCAGTCCTTTGGCACGGTGGTCCCGGCCGGTTTTGTCACTTGCTGCTATTTCAAGTGTTCCCGTGACACCGTCGAATGCCGCTGGCGAGCCGGCTTGAGGATCACTCGAAAGAGCAATGTCCGCCCCGGTGCGGAAGGATGCGGCGTAAGTCCATGAGCCTGTTTCATCCGGCACGAAATGCACGTACCATTTGTTGCCTACTTTGGCACCAGTTTCGGCGGCATTGCCGTCAGCGGTGTAATAACCGGGGATGACGTATTGTTTCCGGCCCTTGGTGAATGTCACAATGAGGCGGTAATCGCGGAACGGATTCGGCTGGGCGTTTTCGCCTGTTTCCGGGCCGGTAAAGGTAAGCGTGACATCGTGCCACTTTTTTAACTCGCCCGAAACTTTGCAGTTGTTAGACGCGCCAAAGACACAGACCTCGGTTGCGAATATGGAACTCATTGCTATGATTAGAATCCATTGATAACGCTTCATATTTCTGCTCCTGATATATGAGTGGCTAAGTTGTGTTATGTTATACGGCGGCTACGAATATTTGCAACAGATTTTTCAACCGCAGATTTTGCAGATTGCACAGTCCGTGCCCAACCGACAAACCCGCGCGCAAAAAAAGCCGGGACAAAAGACCCGGCCTATGGGAAACTATCTTTGTTTAGAGGGTGCGCATATCTACGTAGTCCGGCGGGATATTTGGCTCCAGGAAACTCGGATCCAATTCCACATCCCACTGGAACTGATCCAGGACGCCCTCAGATGACATCGCCTTACCCTCTGCCTCGCCACTTATTTTACTCTCGAACAGAACGGGGTATCCTGTTTCCACGCTAACCCACAATCGCATTTCCACTTCCAGACGATTGACCGGTCCAGGCAATGGTCCCAGGGCAACCGGGTCGGTCGTTTCGATGCCCTCGCACGATACTCCCTCTATGGTCTTCTGTCCGAGCTTTCTGTGCTCACCGGACAGGATTCTCTGAACCAGGTACCTGGGATTCATCCAGTCCTCGTGTTGCTCCAGGAAGAATTCATTCTTGTTTTTGTTAAATGTGCGAGACATGTAGTGCTTGTGTATGTGATTGAAGTATGTCATAGTATTTGTGTCGAAGTCCTCGTAATAGGATTCGGTGATTTGTCCTGCTTTGTAGACGTCCTTTCGGGAGTATCTCGGTGAGGTGTACGTGATTGAATAGTCGGTTTCATCTGAGGGCTGAAATGAAGTAGTCTCCCTGCAGCGGACGATACTGCCTCGGCTGGCTTCGACTTTCCTGGCTACTTCGGCCCAGACCACGCCGGAAGTGCTTTCGGTGCCGATGAATTCGAATAATCCCAGAACGACCAGGGCGATAATCACCGCCGCGGCGGCTAATTTTGTAATTGGACTTTTCATGATTATTCTCCTAATATCTGGCTGAGTTCCAGCCAATTTTGTTTGTTTTAATTTTTGTTGTGCTTTCAGGGTATCGTGCAAAATTCGCCGATCCATTTCGGCACTGGTATTGATATCCAGAACGTTTAAATCTCTTATTAGTTTTTCAAAATAATCTAACGGTTTCATTTCTCAACCTCACCATCTAAAAGAGATCTCAGCTTTTCTAATCCATATCGATATCGGCTCTGGATTGTACTGACCCCAATACCCTGAGATTCAGCTATTTGCCTAAACGTTCTTCTGCCCTGCAGGTGCAGTATAACCACTTCTCGCTGCTCATAAGGAATTTTCGCTATCGCATCTCTCAGGCGGTGCAGCTCTTCTGCTGATATTAAAGCCTGACTTGGTATTTTATAATCAGGTATTGCTATATCAGTTTTGTTCATTCCAATGGGCGCTCTTTTTCTTGCACGAACTCTGTCACGCGAAAGATTAGCAACGCACGTCAACAAGTATCCTTTGAGGCTTCCGGTTAGCTGGAATTCATCAGCAGATTTTACAAAAGAGACGAAAACATCGTGTACAACATCTTTTGCTGCATTTAGGTCATGTAAAAGAGAATTCGCCAATGAAAATAAATCACTCTTGTACTTCTCATAAATACGGCTCAGTGCGTCACTGCTGCCATGCTTCATTTTCCATAGAAGAATCTTGTCTTCTATCATCTGAAAGCCTCATTACTAATCTCTAAACGATCGATCGCCGTATATACAACGATTAAACCATCTTATTTAATCTAAAGAAAATTATTAATTTCTGCCGGATTTTACTTCTCAAAGCGCATAAAAAAGGCCGAGCTAATCAGGCCCGGCCTTGTATTATCATTCTTACTTCGATTTTTCTGGAGCTGCTCAGGATCGGATGTTAAGGCGGCCATCAATGCAACCAGAATCAAATTCTTCCACTTCGTATCCTTTGAGGTCAATCTTAAATAGCGATTCATCCAGTTCAACATCGAAAACAATGTCGCTACAGATTATCTTTGGTTCCATCTGTCCCAATTCGTTTGCTTCAAAGAATTCGATGTGCATGGGCAGTTGGCAGTGAGGATCAACCCAAATAATTATCTCATCATTTTCTTTTTTGTTTGTAAGATGAAAACCTATTGCCTGCTTTTGGCCTATCCGACGTTGACCTATCCGCTCGATGGAATACTCGGGCATATTCTTAAAGTTTCGAGCAGAGTCGTATATGTCAACGTATATATCAGGAACTTCCCGTCCTATGACCATTATCTTTGCTGTTTTCTTCGCAGGATTCATCATGATCAGTTGTTTCTTGCGACGATCTAACAGCCAAACCTTTCCACTCAGCCATTCAACTCTGACGTAATATGGTTCGAGGGCCATACACCGGATACTCGTCGCTTTATCCAGAAGGGTAATTTTCCACGTTAAGGTTTTGCATTTCCGGACATTTTCCGACAAATCGACGCGGGCGAAAATTGCTCTGTTGAGCGGGCTGTTGAACTGAAGTATGGCGATAAGCGCCGCTGTAATTATCACCGCGGTTGTGACGAGTTTCAATATTCGACTTTTCATAATTCTTCCCCGTCTTGAAATAAAGAAAAGGGCCGAGTTAAACAAGCTCGGCCGGTTGATTATTTATGAAATGTGCATTCTGTTCGCTGAGCATTACTCCTTATTCACTGTCACGGGGAGTAATGCTGATCTCCATTACCGTTCTGTCCTTCTTGTGGATTTCAAACGTTAGACCTTCACTTTCGTAAGTGAGAAAATCCTTCCACTCAGTCTCTTTGATACGGAAGTCGTCACCAAAAGCCTGTATAATGTCATGCTCAGAGTCACCTACTCCTAATCCATTGGTGAATTTGTAGGAAGGCCTACCCACGCCAATCCCTTTGACTGAATCATCAACGATTGAAAAGGAAATATCACTGTAAATCATGTAATACCTTTTCGGAAGGTTGTTAAGAGTATAATGTTTGTTCTCATAGACAATATGGTTTGGTTGTCCCAGACTTTCCAAAACATCGTCTTTGCTTATACCAAGCGTATAGTCGCCAACCTGCACTCCGGGCACAATTATCCCCTTTACGATGCTGTCTTGAGGGTCGACTTCAAGGCGAGAGTCATTGATCTCCATTACCGTTCTGTACTTCAAAGTTATTGTATCTTCAGTTGATAGCATAACATGGAAGCGTACATACCAGCGTCCCGGTTGACCATTGACTGCAGTAACACCAAATGTCGGGCTGACAGTCTTTACCTGGCCGTCATGTTCGACCTCGTATGTGCACTTCACGCTGAACAAAGGTTTTATGTATTGAACCGGTTCCGGGCGACCGATGGAAATAATGTTAATGGGCTGTAAGCTGCTATAATGCTCTGTCAGCAGCAACTCTGGTGGGGCGCCGCCGAAGAGTTTCCCAGCCTTGGCATAATCGGCCGCGGCCCAGGCCTCCAGGGCCTGGCGTAGGGTTTCAGAGGCAGCCTCCTCATTACTCATGTCAGCCTGAGCGAGGCCGACTTCTTGTGAAACCTGATCTATTATGATTGTGTCTTCCGGGAAATCCGGCACGAAGAGTCTGGGATCCATGGTCTCGTTGTATTCCAGCACCTCAGTGCCCTTGTGGAACACTTGCTCTCCGCCTCGATCCCAGTAGTTGTCAACTCTAACGACGAATTTCGTGTCTGGATCGACAACCAGGACCTGTTGGAGCGACTTGTCGTCTATGCGCGTCACCTGAATCGTCATCAGGTCTGCGTAAGGCGAGGGCTCCTGGATCTCCATGATGGCCTTGCCGTCGTCGACCAGCGCATGAATCTCCTGCACGATGGTTTCCGGGTCGAATTCCTCCAAATTCTCCAATCCGCCGCCGGTGTTGTCGACACGTGACATCAGGTGAATGCCCCACGGTGGTGGATAATACTGGCTTAGCACGCCGTCTTCCCATAGTGTCACCATAGTTTGCTTCGGACCTTCGCCTTCATGTTGCCGAAAGCGAATCAGTTTCCCTTCTTCATCGAACTGGGCCCAGAACTCGTCCTTGCGGCGCTGTTGGAAGTAGGTCTGTATGTGAAACGACCGCTTGCCTTGCATAGCTTCAACGGTTTGCTCGAAAGCGTATACTGAAGGTGTTGACTTATCCCAGAGATGTATTGACAGCGTTACTGCTATTATTATCGCCGCCGCCGCGGCTAATTTTGTGATTGGACTTTTCATAATTGTGTTCCTTATAATCAGCGGGCGTTTCGATACCGTAGAGCCGCTTGCCCGCGAGGTTAACATTTTTACGGCGTCCGGGTGCTGCTGTTTCCACTGTTTGAAGTCTGTCCGTGTTTTTTTCGAGCCGATGACGTCACTTAGGGCTTCATCGAGCCATTTATTATTTTCAGGACGTTCCATAATCGTCTCCCGTAAAACCGTTTCTTTTCAAATACTGTGCAATCTTACGTTTTGCCCGAACCAGCCGGCCGTTTACTGCCTGCGGCGACAGACCCAGAACTTCCGATATCCGTGCCTGCGAGAATCCGTCGAAGTAACGCAGAACAATCAACTCTCTTTCTGCTTCTTGAAGTTTCCAGACCGCCTGGCGAATGGTATCCCGGCGATCCTCGCTATCTTTCACGCTCCGGGCGGCGTGTTCGTCGCTCAAAGCGGCCGGCTTGATTCTGTTGGCTCTGAGCATCTGCCTCGAAACGTTCCGGCAAATACCCGCCAACCATGCGGCAAATCTATCTTTACTTTTCAAACTCTCTATGTCGCGGCAGGCGATGGCGAATACTTCCTGGGCGGCATCCTCTGCGAGGTCTCTGTCGGCCAGTATCGAGTAAGCCAATGCAACCATCGGGCTGTGATAACGTTTGTAGAGAGCACCGAAGCTTTCCAAATGGCCATTTTGGGCGGCTTCAACTAATTGTGTTTCTGAATTCAAATTCACAACAATTTACCATTCAAAGAACCTGCTGATATCCTTGTCCTAAGCGACGTCGAATGGAAGCTTCTGTTATTATAGTGTAATTGCACTGTCGAAATGTGCGCACAAAATTTACTTTTTCTATATTTTGTGTATTTTGACGCCGATGCACTTTGGCGAATAAATTTATAAGCTGGATTCGAGACTATTTCTCCTCGGATTTATCCGGAGGAGTGTCTTTGTTCGAATCTGATGCTTCGTCTTTATCTTCTTTTTCGGTGTCTTTTTCTTTTGCGTCCAGCCGCTTTTTGATGTCGTCCATGTCGTTTTTAAGTTTGTCGGTTTCTTTCCTGAATTCGTCGACCGTTTCGCGCAGGCGGACGATTTCATCCGGAACAAGCGGCTTACGTTCGCGTAATTGCTTGAGGGCTCTCTCGGCGGAACGCTCGATATTGTCGTCCGGCTCATCATTGGAAAAAGTCTCGACGATGGGGATGGCCCTGGGGTCGCCAAGGGTTCCCAATGCCCCAATCGCCCCGGCCTGAATCCTGTTCTTAGGATGATTGACATAGCCGGCTAAAAAGTTGCGTACCTTTGTTTTATCGTCTTCATTGCGGGAGATGTACGCCAGTGTGCTGAGTCCCCGTGTGAAGTCCCATGAACGAAAGTCCATCTCTCGCTCATCCAGCACTCTCTGGAGAGGTACAATAAAGAGAGGCTCATCCAGCATACGAATCGCCTCGATCGCGGCGGTTGCCAGCTCGTTGCGGAAAGACACGGATTGGAGATACTTCAGAAGCAGGCGGCGAGTGCTCTTATGATGGTAGAGACCGAGGTTGCGAATCGCCACCTCCAGAATCGCGGGATTCTTTTCGCTTCTTAAAGTTCTTTTTAAAAGTGCCAGAGTTTCAGATCTGTAAAAACTGCTTATATCTCTGACAACCCGCTGGCGCACCCGCGCATCGGCCTGGACCAGCGAGTCGGCGAGCGCATCGAGCGCTTCATTAGTGTGAATCTCGCTCAACGCCGAAGATGCATTTCTACGCACGGCGTAAAACGGGTCGTTGTTGAGAACATCCTTGAGCTTTTCGACGGTCTTCTTATCCTTCTTTTCCTTAAGCGCGTCGATGGCCCTTAACCGCCCGATCACGTCGTTAAGATTGTCCAATTGTTCGTACAGCATCGCCGTGGGCTTTTCGAACTTGATATCGGCCAGCAGGCCGTAATCGGGATCGAATCGAACGACGTTCGGCTCGTCGGGCAGCCGGAAGTAGAAGTCATGCTGTTTGCTGTCGACAACAATCTCGCGGTTGATCAGCTCATCTTTTATCATAAAACGAACCTTCGTCCGGAAATGAAACAGCATTACTTTCTCGGTGACCTCATGCGTCTGCTCTACGGAGATTTTAGCGAGCTTGTCCTTCTCCGACCAGTTATAGCTGACTGTTAAATCAGGATGTCTGCCGTGATAAATCCATTGGTCGAAGAACCGGTCATACGACCGACCGGTCAATTCCTCGATAACCGACCGGAAGTCATCTGTCACCACGCTGCTCAAAGCGTGCCGTTCGAGATATGTTTTTACACATTTGCGGAACATCTCCTCGCCGAGTTCGGTCCGAAGCATGTGCAGTACCCAGCCGGCTTTGCCATAGGTCCGGTAGTCGAACTGCTCGTCGGCATGTTTGTACGAGCGATAGACAATCGGTTTGTGCTCGGGACGGTTGCGAAGCAGAGACGACGCAGTGCCGTACAGACCGGCGAGCATACTGTCTCTGCCGTTCTTGTAGCCATCGTATAAATCTTCGTAGTACGTGGCAAAGCCTTCGTTGAGCCACGTATGGCTCCAGTCTTTGCACGTGACATAATCCCCGAACCACTGATGGACCATCTCATGGGCTACAAGGCTTTGACTCGAACGGATGTTTTCCGTCTCGTCGGTGTGAAGTGTGCCTTCCGTCAATATGGTCAGTGTTGTGTTCTCCATCCCGCCTGCCACGAAGTCCTGGACGACAGCCTGGTAATACTTGTCCCACGGATAGGGCACGCCGATTTCTTTCTCGTAGAACTCCAGCATATCCGCCGTGTCCTTGAATGAATTCTCTGCATATTGTATCTGTGAAGCCGGCGTATAAAAAGCGATGGGAATGTCCCTGTACTTCGATTCGATCTTACCGAGGTCCCCAGCCACCAGGGCGATCAGGTAGTTTACGTGGGGTTTGTCCTGGAGCCAGCGCACGGCCTTCAGCCCGCTGGCGGGATCCATTTGTTCGGAAACGAGCCTGCCATTCGATATGGCCGTCATATCCTCCGGCACCCGGCAAATCACCTCGGAGCTCGAACGCTCGTTGGGATAATCGTAGTTGGGATACCAGTGCGGAGCCAAGTGGGATTCGCCCTGGGTGAAAAGGTGTGTGTCCTGCTCCGGATAGCCCATCTCCGGCGTGCGGAAGTACAGTCCCTGCTTCGGCTCGGCCTCGTAGACGACCGTGACGGTTGTCTCGGCTCCGACCGGAACCGCCGGCTCGAAGGTTATCGTTATGGCCTTATCCGTCGCTGTATATCCTTCAATCTTAGCGCTTGACATAACCGAGGAAACATCCAGGTCGACCGCGTCCAGCCGGAACTCCGTTAGCGGCTTGGAAATCGGCGCAAACTTAATCGTCGTCGTTCCCGCGATAGTCCGGTTCTTGAAGTCGGGCGTCACATCGATAGTGATATGCAGAATGTCCGCCTCCCGGTCCGGGGCGTACTGCGGTTCGGCGATTGCCGCCCCGGCAACGCAAACCAGAAATACACAGCTTGTTATCCGAATAAATCGAGCCATTCTATATTTCCTTTCACAAAATAAGACCTCGTCCCGCAAGGTCTCAAAGAGCCAAATTTGAGGTGGTGTGTCACTGTACATTAATGCAAATATACTGCGATCCCACAAAAGCGACAAGCGCGAATTTTGGGTTGTGTATTTGATTGCGATGTTATAGGACGTTTAATTTTTAGCACGCTCGATAGCTTTTTCAAGATTGACGAAGCCGTCCTGCCATTCATTGAGTCGGGTGACGTCTTTTTTCCTGGCCACTTCCGTAAATTGTTCAAATGTTGCTTTAATAGAATCGGCCATCGGCCATTCGGCGCCCGCGGCCTGGCATGCCTGGCGCATGTCGTCCCATCGCATTATAAATGTGTACATTATCGGTAGCTGGGCAACCTGGACGCGGAAGCGCAATTCGGGATTATCCATGACGGCGTCTTCGGCGACTTTCAATTGCTCCCAGCCCTTGCTGAGTGTTTCGAAAGACAGAAATTTGGCCGTGTGCTGTGAGAAGCACCCCAGATGATCGCCGCTTGCCTCGACGGCATCGTGCGTGATTTTCAAATAGTCTTTAATGTGCGGGCCGGCGGGGCCGTAATATCCGGCGATGAATTCATCGATAAGCTCCTGCCCATCCAGCGTCGGGTTCCACAGCAACTTGGCCAGGACCCAGGCCCGCAGCTCGGCCATCTCGGCGCCGCTGGACGTATACGCACCCTGTTCGAAGAGACCTTTGACGCTATGGTCGACGAAGAATTTGACGTTCGGACCCAGCACACGCAGGTTCGGGTGCGGCAGAATATAGTGCCGGAAGTTGGTCGTGTAATCCCAGATGTAAAGCCTGTTGCATATCTTCGACCAGCCGACAATATCGTCGCGAAACTCCTTGTTTCGCTCATCAGACAGCGGCTTGCTGAAAGAGCATTCGATACTGCATAGCCTTACGATTACATTGGGTCTCGGCTTTGTGATCTTCGGCGGCTTGCGCGTGTACTGATACGCTAAAGTGCTGATAGCAACGTTTGGAAATTCATCTTCGATATCTTCGGCTACGGCGTTGACAAATCGCAGCATTAGTCCCGCGGGACTGCCTTCTTCTTTCTCGATTGCGGCACATTTACTGCACTGGCAGTTTCCGTGCCAGTCATTCTGCGAGACGGAGGCAATCGTAGCGGCCGGATTATTGCGCAGACGCACTTTAAGATTCTTGATCAGCTCGGCGCGCATTTCTTCGTTCGTCAGGCAGAGCTGCGCCCGCTCGTGAATGCGTTTGCCGTCGATTTCACTAAACCATTCGGGATGGTCCTCGAAATATTTTTCCGGCGGGATTAGCGGGAAGAAAGTGTGCACAAATCCTTCGTACGTGTGTTTGCCGCCGCGTTTGGCGTCCAGCCGTTCGCTGTTGCCGTTGCTCTTGTTCCGCACGGCCCAGTCGCCGTTGAAGGCGTCGAACCAGAACGTCTCGCGATATTCCAGCGGCGGCACGTAGCGAACGTTGAGCCGTTCGATTCGGAGCGTTGGCTTGATTGGAATTGTGCTGGCTTTCGACGACCACCACCGGCAGCCGATGTTCTCTTCGAGGAATGTATAAACCGCATAGAGTGTACCTCGCGGCCGGCCTCCGGCTAAAATCAAATCGTCGCCAACTGTGCGGATGACAATACCGTCGGAGCCAAGACCATTGGTGGAGAAATCTGCCGTGGCCGATTTGGCTGCTCCGGGACCTACGAGCAATCGGGATTGACCGGCGGCAGGGGGGGCTTGAATCTCGAATGTCGCGCCGGTGATCTGTCGGAGAAAGCCGGCCAGTTCGGTCGCCGCGTATCGCTCGGATTCCTCAGCATCATCGGCAACAACTATGACCACTTTCGCCGTGCCGTTTTGTGCAATTATCACTGTCTCGTTTGTCGCCGCTTGTACATATCCGGCAATCAGTGGAAGAACAACAAGCACTATCATGATTCTGGTTTTTTGCAACATCATTTACGGCCTCCTTCAAGAGCATAAAATTCGGGACAGTTCTATTTGCGGTTTTATTCTCAGTTTGTCATAATTCTTTTTTAAATACAATTTTCCATGACACCGTGCGATTCTCCGGGCTGTTTATGGTGACGCGGATTTCCGGCCCGGCTTGCTCGGATTCGATAGTGACACCGGCCTTGCTATCGGCCTGTGAAACATCTACTGATTGGAGCTGCCATGGATCGCTGCCGGCCGGGGCATAAATACGAAGCTCGTACGGGTCCTCTCCGACGACTTTGGATCTACCTCGCATCTCGTATTTTCTACTGTTCCAGCTCTCCTGGTAAACATCCACGATGCCCAGGGTGACGTGCCTGGATGTACTCATAAGCACTGGTCTGTCGCCGAGCGGGCGGATGCTGATTATCCGGCAGCAGGAAGGCCGTAGTTCCGCTTCGAGCACGCCCGAGAACGGCTCGATAAACTGATTGGCCCAGTAATCGAAGCCGACATAGTTTCCACCGGCACCGGCGGGCAGGTCGAGCTTTTCCAGATCGACGCGGACTGTATCGGACTGCTCATCGTTCCAGTTGAACAGGCCGATGATATCTTTTCTTTGCCGGCCTGTGCCGCCCGTCAGATGCCAGACCTGTGCCATGTCCGATTCGAACAGATCGATCGGCCGGCCGTTCAAGCCGTGGTTCGGCATGGAACGTTTGACAATATCGAGCCTGTCGTCGGGCAGACCGGGCAGCCATTCACTGGCGATATTCAACTGGCCGCTTATGCCGATCCATGAGCCCCACGCACGGGCCTGGTCGAGAGTCAGCGGGTCGCGCAGCATCAGGCAATCGGGATCATTATGCCAGGTCCGGTTATGCATGAAGTACAGGCGCGTGCCCATGGTTGCCCCGCTGATAATTCCACTCCATCTGGCGCC
>CAYTNN010000073.1:0-7187 GCA_964439135.1 uncultured Pirellulales bacterium | reverse complement strand
ATGACTCCGTACAGGAACTCGCGGGCCTCGGGATGCGTCATATCCAGGCAGCTTCCCGCCCAGTACACGGTGTAAATCGAACCGTCTTTTTTGTGAACAAACCAATCCTGGTGGTCGTCGAATACAGGCCTGTTCGGGTCCCAGCCGGTCGGGATGAACCAGATACCGGCCGTCATTCCCTCTTCATTAATCTTCTCGGCGGTCGGTTTCATCCCGTTCGGGTAGGGGCCGCTCGGATTGTAATTGGTGAAGTCACGACGGCTCAGTTGCCATTTATCGTCTATCTGCAGCAGATTGAAGCCGAACTTTGTCAATTCCCGTCCGCAGAACTCGGCAAGCTCGGCCATGTGTTCTTCGTCGGAAGCGCCGCCGTTTGGTTTGGAGTACCATGTGCAATAGCCGGATGGAATTTCGGGCAGTTTTATTCTGTATCTTTTTGCGATTGCCCCGGCGTATTCTTCGAGCCCGACCAGTGCATCGTCAAAGTACCCGATTGCGAACATTTCGCCAGCGGCGTTTTTGCCCGGCTCGACGAGCAGGTTTCCGTATTCGCTCCTTGCATCGATACGTATGGAGTCCTCGGCTGGTTTCGATAGGACAATACCACTCGCGCGGTCGTGCGTCAGCCAGCCGGCTACGATGCCGGTTCGCGTGTCAGGCTCAGCCATAGCAAGGAACATATAGCCGGTTCTTTCCTTTTCGGCGGTGGTCAGCCCGTCAGTGCCAAGGATTCGAAGGTCCTCGGCGGCCTTGCCGAGATCGACCTGGAGACTGACGGGGACCATCTTGTTTATGATGAGCATTTCATTGGTCGGATTGTGCATTTGCGATTTAATACAGACAAACGGCAGATTTCTGTACAGTGCGAGCGTATAAATATAGCCGGATGGAAATTTGACTTCGATGGTCTGCGCGGATCCGAGCGTATCCTGGATACCTGACGTTCGGACCTTCGGGATACCGCCATCGACACCTTGCTTAAAACGCGCATCTTTTACAAATACTTTCTCGCCCCGGCGGGCGGAAAACGTGCCGTCATTTACATCGTAAGACACGCATAGAATACCATTGTCAATCGTTATGTTCTTTACGCCTTGAGTGCGGTTGTGTGTAATCGTCGCGCAGCCCGCTATACAGGCCAGCAATAAACATATCGTAGTAAAAAGTGAAGTTCTCATAGCTCTCCTAATTCATCGGTATATTCATTGATTCTACAAAATCGATAATATACCTGTTTTCCTCGGAGAGTAAAAGGCCGGATTTTAGGTAGCGTAGCTGTGCAGGCCGGAGAAGATTCTGGAGAGATTCACCCAGAGCAGCGTGATGATGATAGTGGCCGTGCCGGCAATCGCCCAGAGGCTGTTAATCCGTGGGTGCTTTTTACCGAACATGTAACGGAAGTGGAAATATCCGAGGAACACAAGCCACGACGCCAGCGACCAGAGTTCTTTCGGGTCCCAGCCCCAGTAGTCGCTCCATGCGAGTTTGCCCCAGTAACTGCCGAGGATGAGGCCGAGCGTCAGCAAAGGAAAGCCAACGCAGATAATGCGGTACGTCGCCTCTTCGGGCGGCAGGAGTTTTTCGCCTGGCTTTGGATTCTTACCGGCCAGTTGGCAAATCGCCTGGAAGGTGGCCTTTGCCATAAAGATGTATGATAACATATAAACGGCAACGTGCGGCGTAAAGAGCCAGCTCTGCAGGGCGGGGGGGAGATGCTGCGGCTCGGCGTTGAATATGAAGCCCGCGGGGGAAAGCACGATCGCTCCGATGAGCATGTCGGCGCTGTAACCGCCCACGCGAAGCACTCGCCGGCAAAATAGTGAGACCGGATAAATCATGCCCAGGCATAAAAATACTTCGAAAAGATTCTGCAGCGGCACATGCCGGACGTGATACCAGCGGTAGCCGAATGCGCAAACGGCAATGGCAAAACCGAGCAGGTATAAGGCATGCCCGGCTTTGGGCCGGCGAAGAACGGTTGTGACGAACGCCAGTAAATACGCGGCGATCGTCATGTAAACAAGTAAGCCCTGAATCGTGTATTTAATTTCCATTTATGTTTTAAACCTTGAAAAGATATGCCTTAGCCACAGATGCCAGATGACGCCGAGGCAGAGCATCCAGTAGCCGGCATAAACGACGTACAGGCCCGTATCGGAAACGACCTGTAGAACGGTATACTGCCCGGCCTTGTCATCGTACGAACTCTGGTAAAAATGGTAACCCCCGAAACGCAGTGGATGATTGACTTCGATGTCCTTCTCTGCGACGACTTTGTCACCTTCGATGATCTGCAGCTCGCTTATATAATCGCTGATGACTCTGTGATAGCGCAGCAAGAATTTGTCCTGGCCGTGGCTGTGTCCGGGGAAAAGTTCGAAGACGTATTGAGTGGACGTTTGGCCGCCCGGTTCGGTAATCTGAACTTCGAGTGCCGGATTCGAGCCGGGCGACGGATCGTCGAAGAAGACACTCTTGCCCTCTTCCATTCCTATCTTGAGGTTCTCGTATTCTTTTACGATTTTTATAGTGCCGGCTTCCTCGCTCAAAGGAAATTCCTTGCCGACTTCGACGGGCAGTTTCCACTGCCGGCCCTGGCGTGTTTCGATCTGCAGATATACCGGCTGGTAATATTCTATTCGGAAGTCTTTCAGTTTCAGGGAGAAGGGCAGCTCTTTCTGCTCGCGGGTGCCGTCGAGTGCGACGTGATTGTTACTTGAGCCCTCGTAGATTGCCATTCGGCCGGAGCGGATTTTATCGATTCCAAAGAACCTTTTCTGAAGGTCGTGCCCGGCACGCGAGCCCCACATCCCGCCGGCAAGAATCAAGACACAGCCGGCATGTATCAGCAATAATCCGGGCACGCGAAGAAGCCGGCGAAAAGCTGCGATCCCGATGATCAGCAACATTGCCAGCGCCATCCAGTAAACCACTAATGGAGGCTGATTGAATAATTGCTCCGCCCGCTCGGCGCCGATAAACGCACCATAAATGGACAGGACAATCAACACAATAATCAGCAGCAGACCCACCCACATTATAGTGCGTCTATACTTCTGCATCTGGTTTCCTTAAATATCAATCGATTGACTTTATGAGGTCAATTATGCCCAAAAGAACATTTTTTTCAAGATTATTTCTATACGGCCTCCGGTGCTCGATGGTTCGGTTTCAACACAGTTTATGGTTGATAGTTGCTGTCGATGTATATAAAATACATCACAATCGAATATATAATCATAGGCAATATTTAGCCCCCAAATTCATTTGGGGGTGCCTTTAGAAAGATATGCATGAAGTCTCTTACAGTTGCAACGCGCGGCGGGGCGCTGGCCATCGCTCAGACCGAGTATGTCATCGCGACACTGAAAAAATTCCATCCGGGCCTGGAAATCAGAATCAAAGAAATCACTACTACAGGCGACAAGGACAGGCGAACTACCTTGTGGACTCTTAAAGAGACCGGCTTTTTCACCTCGCAAGTAGAAGATGCCCTGACGGCTCACGAGGCCGACTTCGCAGTTCACAGCTACAAGGACCTGCCAACCGCTCAGCGAGAAGGGCTGGGCATCGGGGCGGTGTTCGATAGAAATTATGTCGAGGATTGCCTGGTGGCAAAAGAGCCCGTCGATTCTATCGATCAATTGCCAAAAGATGCTAAAATGGGTACCTCAAGCCTGAGGCGCGTCGCCCAGATCAAACACCTCCGGCCCGATCTTGTTCCGACGCCCATTCGGGGCAACGTGCACACGAGATTGCGAAAACTCGATACGAATGAATTCGATGCGATCCTGCTGGCGCGGGCCGGCCTTCAGCGGCTCGGCCTGGCCGACAAAATCTCCTTCATTTTCGACCCGGCGGTATTCATCCCCGCTCCCGCACAGGGCGCGCTGGGTATTCAGACCAGGGCCGACGACGACGAGACGAACGAAATCATCGGCGCCATAGACGACGAAGACGCCAGAACAACAACCGCCGCCGAGCGAAAAATCCTGACGACAATGCAGTGCGGCTGTCACGCCCCGGTAGGGGCTTATGCTGAAATAGCGGGTGGTGACATCCACATCCGAGCTTTTATCTCCGACCTGCAGGGCAAAACCTTCATCAGCCGAGAACTTGCCGGCCCGGCGGAAGATGCCGAAGAAATCGCCGAAAAAATCGCTAATGAACTCTTAAAAGTCGGTGGCAAAGAAATCCTCGAATCACTCGAAAAGTAATTGTCACATTTTGTCATTCCCGCGAAAGCGGGAATCCATTTTCGTGCTTCTGGATTCCGGATCAAGGCCGGAATGACATTATTTATTACGGGGCCGTTCGACTTTTTTCTATCGTAACGGGTCCGAGCAGACCCGACTCCAGTAATTTCCATTCGGGACGGATTGTGATATTTGTTTTCGTATATCGCCGGCTTTGCGGCAGGTCACGATCCCCGACAAGGCGGTTTCGCCATGAATTTATCACATTCACTTCCAATATATTTTGGCCCGGCTTCAATACATCTGAAATATCCGCCCTGAACGGCATGGTCCAAAGTACGCCTAAATCCCGCCCGTTCAATGTCACCCGGGCAATGCCGACATCCTCCACTTTGCCCAGGTCGAGCCAATACTCTTTCCGGCGGTCAATTTTTTCCTCGAAATTAAAAGTCGTGCGATAAGTCGCTTTGCCCGAGTAGAATTTTATGCCCGGCTCGGAATGCTGCGTCCAGCTTATCAGCTTGTCAAATGTCACCTTTTCCGGCGCCCCCCACTTCGGATCGAATCGAACCTGCCAGGGGCCGGAGATTATCATGACCGGCACGTAATCGGTGTAATTGACAATGTTTTTGGTTGGAGATGATTTTGGCTCTTCATTCGTGAAAACTATGAAAACGGAGCCGTAAGGACCGAACCGCAATGGTATCCCGGTTTGCCCATTCGAATCGGTAAAAGCAACTTGTCGCCGGGTCTGTCCTGTCACCGGATCCCAGAGTTCCGGCGTTTTGCCCGCAACCCGAAATCGGCAAAGAACATCTTCGGTCCGCTCAGTCTGATTACAGACAAAATAGATATCCATCTCGTCAATCCGGTAATGAATATAGTCGAACACACCCTCTTTTGAAGCTTCGATTTCACAATCGGGACTTATGCCGTCCTCGACAAGCACCTGGCGGGCGGTTTTGCCCCAAATCAGACGGCCTTTGCCGATTTGTTTTTGGCCGACGGTTGCCGAAGCATCGCCCCAAAGCTGATTGGCCAGTTTCTTAAATCGTTGCTGGCTCTCGGTTCCACCGACGAGACTGACAAGCCGCTGAGGTTTTGGGCCCAGCACACTTGCTCCCTGCCTGAGCAGTTGGTTGACTTTTTCCAATGCGGCCAGTGAAAGCACTTTATGGTCGGGTAGAACAAGCAATTGATATCGAACGCCGCCCGGCACAAGAATCCTGCCGGCCTCTACTTTGAGCTGCAGCAGGATATCTTCGTTAGTAACATCATAATCATAGCCGGGCAGAACTTTTGCCGGATCGGCTTCTTTGAGCTGGGCCAGGTTAGGTACATGGTCGCCGTAATAATATAAAACATCGGCAACAAATTTGCCCTGCTGGACAAGAAAATGGCAGCGGTTTATGTAGCCTATGAAAGCATCGGAATATTCCCACCAGGTGACCTGCGGATTGACATGCGTGCCTGCAAAATACTCCTGGCCCGGGATCCCCATTTCCTTCGGAGAGCAAGTGAACGTATGAAAGAAAATCATGTTCAGCCCGGAGCAGAATTCATGGTCCATACTGGGCTTCTGTGAATTCCAAAGCACATCGTTCCAGTGGGGCCCGATCGTCGTAAAAGATTCGGCCCCGACGTACTTTTTGCCGTATATATGGGCGACGGATGAGGATTGCTTGACAAAAAAGCGATTGACCGGTTTGGGGCGGTGGGGGGAAGGCGCCCAGAATTCGCCCATGACAATATCGCTGTTGCCGAGATTTTTGATGGCGTCGAGAGGGCCGGCGTGAGGGCCGCCGGACTCGGGCTGGATTTGCATATTATACTTGTGGCCATATTCGGCGAAGACTTTATAGTGATTGTCGGCGACACAATCTCCGAGCGTTTTACGGAAATCCGCCAGGAAGGCGTTACTGACATCGCGGTTTTCGACAATCCTACCCGCGAAGACCGGCAAATAAGGAATCGGATCATAACCCCTATATTTTATGAAATCGGCGGCGAAGGCCGGGCTCCAATTCATTCCGCCGCATTCCCAACTGTCGGTTTCAAGCTGCTTCAAGGTCGTACCGGCCAGCGGCCCGGCTTCTTCGAGCAGCGGCTCGACAACTTCGTTCCAATAACGGTCGAAGGCGTCCCGACTGAGATAATCGAGTACGTGTCCGTGCCAGTCGACGCTATAGGTCGAAACGTCGGCATTGGTAATCGTATACCCGAAACGCAGTACCATCCAGTTGCCTTTGGGCACCGTCCATTTGAGAGTTCCGTCCGGAGCCATCTTTTCGGAAATATCGTGAATGTCACCGAGCAGCACATCCTGCTCTGACGGCGAAGAAGGATGGTCGTTCAGCAAAAAACGGCAATCCGGAGCCGAGCCGCCGAGTTCCTTATAGCCTGCTTTTAATTCAAGATTTTCAATGGCAGCTCGCCTGGTTTCGGGACCGGTCGGATAAGCTAATACGCGGATATCTTTATAATAATCAGAGCGGTTTTTCGGCAAAGGTAATTTTTGCTCGTATTGTGCCGGCCCTTCGATCCGGATTTCAGACCATGTTAACTGCTTCGCCGCGAAGTCCGGCGTGACATTCGGCCCGCCAAGGTTCCAGCCGCTCTGGATCGAAAGCCCCAATTCCAGGCCCAGCCGTTTGCCCTCGTTAAGAGCGTGTTTATACAATTGCCGCCACCGGGGACTTGCGAATCTCGGGCCGTCCGGCACCTGTGCATTGCCCCGCTGATCGGCGCCGCCCGCATCGAATATCATCGCTCCGCTGAAACCCTTGGCCTTCATTTCTTCCAGGTCCCGGGTGATTGCTTCTTTCGTTACATTGCTGTTAAGCCACCACCACCAGCAGCGCACCCCGGCATGACGCGGCGGCTGTAAAAAGCCCTGACGCAGAGTGACTATATTAGATTCACCCGCTTGTAACCGGCCAGCCCGGCAGCAGGACAGTAGCGTGAATGTTACTGCTAATAAAAGCAGTAAAG
>CAYTNN010000072.1:0-19293 GCA_964439135.1 uncultured Pirellulales bacterium | reverse complement strand
CTTAAATGAGAATTATAACGAAGCCCCACCGAGCCGATCTGTGACGAGCCGCGCCGGGCAATCACAGGGCGAGCGACAACTGCCATTACAACAATGGTAAGGCAAAAAATAATTCTGGCGATAAATCTCTTGCGATCGTAAACAGGCAACTTTGGCCTGGCCAAAACGAAAAAGAAAAAGGTAAGGGCAACAGCACTGGGCGCAAGCAGAATAACCGCGGTCGCCGGCATCTCGGCAAGATTAACACCTATAATGCAGAGAGTATTAATCGGTGCACGAACAAGAGGTAAGAGGACCCTCGGCAGGATCTGCGTTCCCGTCCTGATCAGCCAACCGGCATTCATCACCGACCATGTGCACACAACGGCGGCAATAATCGTAGCCGACCGGACAACAGCTTTCCTGGGCCAGCGGTAACAAACCAGTGACAAGATGACTTCTATTGCTATCAGTACGGAAAGGTCGGCCATTATCCAACCCGGATATTCGTCGAGCAGGTCGTAACGCCACGAGTGGAATAACTTAACCGTCAGGGAACAGAACAACGCAACCAGCATTATTACGCTATAAGCACGTGGGGCAAGAAAACCCTGCAGGCGGGAAAACACCACACCCCCATACTTATTAATGTATTGTAATTTCTGGGAAACCATAAGGCGTTAAAATACTAAAAGTTAAAACAAATAGCAAGATGGTTTTATGCTTATCTCTTGTGATTGAAGGAATGGTAATAACGTGAAAGCCAATGTTAATTCACAGGTCGATGCTGGATATATGAAGAATAGTTATTACTAAATTAAAATTAGTATTAGTAGTCATATAGCAGGTGAAATTGTGTGATTTAGCCGGGCGGTGATTCCTAAGCTTCTGTACGGCAGGAAATTAAAGCGGTAAAAAGCGGATTTATTCCTGTGTAAAACCTGTTGTATTTTATGCGGAGTATTTGAGAGAATTTACGTAAGCTATTGTTGAAAAATATGGGATTATCGTTCTTAACAACATTTAGAACCATATTTAACAGCTTATCCACATTGATGTGATAGGTTTGCGATTGGAGTATAAGAATGTGTGGAGATAAGCGACGGCCAGAAATTTGACCTTAGCTACTTGAAGATTTTGCATAAGAAGCTATAATAGGGGTTTTGTACCAAGAGATAACAAGGTTGTATTATTGTCGATCCACCAAAAATGCAGGAGATTGAAAATCTATGGACGCAGGGACAAGCATGATAAAGAATAAAAAAGCAGATGCAGAACTTTTCGCCGGCTTCGATGTCGGAAGTAGTTTCGTACACTACGCGGTTCTTGATAGAGATGGAGCGGTCATATACTCGCCGAAGCCGATAATGCACTTAGCCAATCCTATCGGAGCTGTCAGGGAAGCGTGGCGAGATGTAAAGGAGAAAGTTGGTAAAGATAAAATCAGGAACGCATCGTTTACGGGAAGTGGAGCGGAATCTTTTCCGAATGTCATGCCGGGCGTTACTTATGTGTTCGACAGCGTTGCGATTCCGAAAGGTGCCGCAGCGGTATGTCCGAAGACAAAATACATTTTCCACATGGGAGCGAAAGATTCTTACTTCTTTAACCTGAGCAAAATAAACGGCAAGGAGGTCATTCAGGAATGGCGAACCGGCACAAAGTGCGGAGGCGGCTCAGGCACACTTATCGAAAAGCAATGCCGGAGACTGTTCGAAGGCCTTATACCCAACCCTGAATTGGAAAATGCCTCCTCGGTGAGCGATCAGGAAGAGAAAGAAATCATCAGGATAAGAAACAGGGCGAAACTGCAGGCAAGGCTCGAGGAAATGTTCTATAGAGCGGAGCAGGAAGCAGAGAAGTCGACGGAGCCAAGCGAGTTTCTGGCGAGGTGCGGCGTTGTTATCCAGTCCGACCTGATTCACAAACAGAATGAGGGAGCGAAAAGAGAGGATAATTTATCAGGCCTTTTCAGAACGATTGCAAGGAACTTTAAAATTGATGTTCTGGGCTCCAGGCAGTTCGAGGCTCCTGAGGATTTCGACGGCGCCATAGCGACGGGCGGCGTTATGGCAAACGACCTTATCAGGAAAAACCTCGAGGAGTTCCTTGAGATCCCCATAAGCAGGCCGGAAAATTACCACAACATCGCTGCGATCGGGGCGGCGATAAAAGGAATCGAGGAGGGCAGCAGCTTTGTTTTTAATCTTGAGCAACTCGAAAAAATTGCTGCGTACAGCAGGGAAAAAAGAAAATACGCACCCGCTCTGTCAAAATCACTTGTGAATGTTAACGAAAAAAGCCTGGAACTTGCCGGAAGAATAAAGCAGGGAACCGAGGTGGTCCTGGGAATAGACGGCGGCAGCACCACAACCAAGGGGGCACTGGTCGAGATAAAGACCGGAAAGCTGCTGGACAAACTTTATATCAAAACCCACGGTAATCCCGAGGAGTCGCTGAAGCAGGTTATAAAATATCTGAGCAGGCACAAGGATAAGGTTATTGTCAAAGGGGTAGGAGCTACCGGCTCGGCGAGAAAACTCTACGAGAAAATTCTTGTAAGCCAGGAAAAAGTCAGGGCTTTGCAGAAAGAAGGCATTGAAGCTACGGACAGAATAACCGACGAGATAACATGTCACGCTCTCGGCGTCAAGCATTACGATTCCGGTGTCGACACTATCTTCGAGGTAGGCGGCCAGGATATGAAGTTTACAAGCTTTGCCGCCGATGGAACGGTCAAGGAAGCGAAGATGAATTATAGCTGCCAGGCCGGTTCCGGGCAGACCCTCGAAAACATGGCGGACATCGTAAACCTCAACGTGGAGAATACCCTGCAGGAGGCAGCATTGAAGGCCGAGAGGGTCCCGATTATCGACTCTACGTGCGGCGTTTTTATGGAGATGGATGAAAACAGATTAATCGCAGAAGGATTCTGCAAGGAAGAGATTGCAGCGGCGATATTAAGGGGAACGGCGGCCAGCTATTACTTTAAATTCGTCGGCGGTTCCGGACACGCCGGCAAGAAATGTTCCGCGCAGGGCGGTCCGCCTCTTGGAAAGGCTTTTCTTGCCGCCTTGGCGCAGGTCACGGAAAAACAAATCGAGGCTTACCCCCACAGGGAGATGTTCGGGGCGTGGGGACAAGCGCTTGACATAATTCAGAATATAAAACAGTTGGAAGAGCAGGGCAAAAGCTACGGTTCGGCGTTCAGAGGATGGGGCCTCGTGGATATGCCTTTCGAGAAGCGTAAAATCTCCTGCAAAGAGCTGTTCAAGGAAAAATCGTGTGGAATGAGAGACTGCCAGCTCGAAGTCTTTTCTATCGAATCCGACGAGATAATCACCGGCGGTTTCTGCCCCAGAGGGAACTCCGAGACGGCCAGAAAGCCAAAAACAAACTATGTCGAAAAATACCATAAGATATATGAGAAAAATTTCAAAAAACAGGGCTGCCTGCTGAGCGAGCTTTCTTCCATCAGGGCAAATGACGGAAGCGCGAAAACGGTGGGCATAAAGAGGAGCACGGCTACACTTGGAGAAAAGGGAATATGGAGTGCCGCCCTGTTCAACAAGCTCGGTTTATATCCGGTCGTATCGCCGAGAACCGATAAGGAAATAGCGAAATTGGGAGTCGACAACTCGAGAACCGAGTTCTGCATCGCGAGGAAGCTCGCTACAGGACACGCTGCGGTATTAAACGCAGATCCGAATATCGAATACCTGTTTAATCCGAGTTTCATTGAGCAGAGGATGGACCGTCCTCCTGATTTGAAGTACTGCATCTACACCGAATCGGAGGGTTACATCTTAAACGATGTCCTTTCTCTCGATAAGAACAAGCAGATCAATCCCATCCTGCACTTCGGGGACCAGGGGCTTCTCGTCCGCGAGCTGAAGAATGAGTTTGACAGGTTGGGGTTCGGCTTCACCGATAGGCAGATAAAAGACGCCATCGGGTACGCATACGAGGCGGAGAACGAATTCAAAAATGATCTTTCCGCCGAGGGCGATAAGTTCCTAAAGAAGATCGAGACGGATAACGAAAAGGCCTACGTCGGCATAGGCAGAGATTATGTACTGCTCGATCCCGAGGCAAGCTCGAACTCCGGGAGTATGTTCTCGCAGATAAGGGGCTTGCACTACATACCACAGTTATTCCTGGAGCACAAATTCGCCGATATCCCGCTCGACGATGTGGTCGAGAATGAGTTCTGGGTACAGAGCGTGAAAATACTCAAAGCGAATCTGTATGTGGCGAACCATCCCAATTTATTCGCTATAAGGATGATGAATTTCGCTTGCGGGCCGGATAGCCTGAAAATCTATCAGGAAGAAAAAATTCAGCAGGCTGCGAATAAACCCGTCCTTGTTCTGCTCACGGATGCCCAAACCAACAACGCTCCGTTTATCACCAGAACCGAAGCGCACGAGAGAGTCGTAAATCAATGCAAGCAAAGAAAAATAGACGCCAAAAAGCTCAAAAGGCGCTCTTATGACGGCTCCGAAGAAAGGGCCTGGCTGATTCCTTATATGGGCAATGCCAGTTACATCGGTGCCGCGGGGCTGAGATATTTCGGCGTTAACAGCATTGTTTTGCCTACGAACACGCAGAGGAGCTACGAAGCAGCCAGGAGACACATCTATACGGAAGTCTGCCATCCACTTAAAGGCGTAGTTGGTGACGCGATTGCTTTTCTCGAAGAGGAAATTGAGAAAAGAGGCAGGCAGCACGTCGAGGACAATTATCTTGTCATGATGCCCACAACGAGCGGGCCGTGCAGGTTTGGCAAGTACACTGAGCTGATGCGGGAATTTCTGGACAGAGAAGGCCTGCAAAAGATTCCCGTGGCCGGCCCATCCTCGGAGACGGATTATCTCGACATACCTTTTCCGAAAAAACTCAGCGTATCGGACACGACGAGAATGCAGCAGATGCTGTTTAAGGGCATCAAAGGGTCGGACCTCCTCGAGGATATTTTCCTGAGATTCAATCCGTACGCGGAAGATAAAGAGGCGATGGCGAATTTGAAGCAACAGCGGCTCAGCGAGCTGGAAAGAGTTGTCGAAAACGGCGCCGAAACGCCCGATTTAATAGAGTGGGGCCAAAAAACCGTCTCTCTGTTCAAAGGCAGTAAGCTCCGGAACCAGGAAAGATTTCCGCTTGTCCTGTACATAGGGGAGATCTATGTTCGCCAGCATGATCCCTGTACGAACTTTGTAATTCGTCAACTGGAAGAAAGCGGCCTTGAGGTTGTAAAGGACCCTGTCACCGACTGGCTCGATTACGTCAATAAAATGAACGTGAGAAATGCAAGAAGAGACCTTGGTCTGCGGCTTAAAAGCCTCGATCTCGGCAGGGCATTGAAACTTGCGGGCAAGTACGGCAAGTGTATTCTAAAGGCCAAGTATATGTCCTCCGTTGAGCGGAAGATTGCCGGGCCTTTCCATGAAGTCCTTCGCGGCAGGCATGTTCTGCCCAAGCCGATACAGATTATCGACACTTTGGAAAAGCAGCACGAGTATCACGGAAATATCGAAGGGGAATCTCCGCTGAGCGCCGGCATCGCGTACCATTTCATGAACGACTTGATCAGGCCGCAGGGCGATGCCTACATTTCAGGCATCTTCCACGTAGGACCTTTTACATGCATGCAGGAGGGAGTTGCTACAGCGAAAATTGAAGCGATGTCAAAGGAGTTGCGAAAGAGAAAGCCGGATTTGGTTTTCCCGATCATTCATGCCTTTTTCGGCGATTCGGCGAGTTCCAATCTTGACTCGGAGATTGCGGTTTTCACAGAGCAGTGCTACCAGAAAAGGGAAATGCTCAAAGAAAAGTATGGTCGTAAAACGCAGAAGCCGGCGGCTCAAGGCGGCATAGATATCCGGCCCGTCCCGGCATCAAAGCGCGGCGTAGAGTCTCACAGCCAATTGAAGCGCTGAGGCCTTTTAACGATAGTGCGATCATTAGAAAGGTTGACAAATGGCCAAAGCGCCAGCCAGGGTGACGTTGCCGGGCAGCTTGTATCAGAAAAATGGGCGATGGTGGTGGAATGTCGATCTGCCCGGTGAGGACAAACCAAAAGCAAGGGCACTCAAATCCAACGGCTCGCGGTATGCTACAACAGACTATCAGGAAGCCGAAGAGATAGCCCGCGAGATTTGGCGTCTTGCCGTCGAGGCCGAGGCACAAGCAAGGATAAAAGCAAAGGCTATGGCTCAGATGGAAAAGACTATCGCAAATGTCCGTGCCGAAGCTGCCGATGCGATTGAAGAAGCTCAGGCCGAATGTGAAAAAAAGATAAAGAAAAGCAAGCGCGCAGTGGCAAGAGCGGAGGAAAAGGCAAAAGTTCAAGCCGAGGCACGATTAAGGGCTGAGGAGTGTTACAAAGTCCAGGCAGAGCAGGCGGAAGAATACTACGCCGGCGAAATAACAAAAATCAGACAGACTATTGAGAAAGTTAAAGTCGAATTCGGAGAAAAGGACAGAGCTTACAAAGAGGCCCTGGCCGAAGCGGAGGAAAAGGTAAGGGCGGAAGCCCGGGCAAGGGCGGAGGCGGAAGCAAAACTGAATGAGGCTCTTGAAAGTATGGAGAGAACCGGTACGTGTGAGTGCTGCGGCAGAAAAGATATTCCGGAAAATGACCTGGCTAAAATCGATTCCGGCCAACAGCTCTGCCCCGATTGTATTAAAATGTTGAGAGGATGAAGTGACGGCGAAGGATTCCGAACGTTCAATTCTCAAATCGAACTGATCACATCAACACATTTTCTTTAAGAGTTCTTTTCTGGCCCGGACTCGCAGCTTGGCGTGCTCGTAACGTCGTTTTTCCTGGTCTGTTTCGGGCAGTATCGGCAGAGCGGGGGTCGGCTTCTTGTTTTTGTCCAGGGCGACAAACGTCAGGTGGGCTGTTGTCGCGATGGCTTGCTCGCCTGTATATGGGTCTTCCCTGGTGACCTGGACGCCCACTTCCATTGACGAGCGGCTGACGTAATTTACAGAGGCCCTCAGGACGACGTGGTCCCCGATACGGATCGGTTCTTTGAAGGCAAGCGAGTCGATGCCGGCGGTGACGACTTCTTTGCCGCAGTGACGTTGTGCCGCCATTGCCGCGACCATGTCGATCCACGCCATAATCACGCCGCCGAAAGCCGTACCGTGAGGATTCGCCTGATGGGGCATAATCAGATAGCGTGTCTCGACCGCGCTTTCTTTGGGACTTTTACCTTTTTCATTTGTCATTGCTTTATGAATCCGCGGAGTATCTTCAGAACTCGACTTTCGGCACTTCAGATTTTGCCTGCTCGGTGGCCTCGAAGTAGTCGACTTTTTCCACGCCGGCACGTTTGCAGAAGAACGATCCGAAGAATTGCCTTGTGTAAGAATTCAAAAGCTTGGCCGCTTCATTATACCGTGTGCGGGCGACTGCGATCCGGTTCTCAGTACCTTCGAGTTGGGTCTGAAGGTCACGGAAGTTTTCGCTGGCCTTTAATTCTGGATAGTTTTCCTGCAGCATCAAAAGGCGGGACAAAAAGCCGGATAGCTCATTGGACGCTTCGATTTTACCTGCCCTGTTGCCGGCCTGAAAATATTTTTCCCTGGACTTGGCAATGTTCTCGAACAGCTCTTTTTCGTGCTCTGCGTATCCTTTGACGGTACTGACCAGTTTGGGCACAAGGTCGAGCCTTCGCTGCAGTGCGGCGTCGATATCCGCCCAGCCCTTTTCAGCGCCCTGTTCGAGGTTGACCGCCTTGTTATATCCGCTTACGTACCATCGGAAAACTCCCAGTGCGACGAGCAGTATAACTATAAGTATAGCGATAAGAACGACCCATGTTTTTCCGAAGTTTCTCATTTACTTTCCCCTTATTTCACTTCTTAATTCTCAATTCAATATTTTCTTCTACCACCCTCCGCTTGCACCGCCGCCTCCGAATCCGCCGCCCATTCCACCGCCGAAACCTCCGAATCCGCCGCCGAAGCTGCCGCCTCCGAACGAGCCGGACCTTCCGAATCCGCCGTGGCCGCCGAACCCGCCCATCATGAACGGCAGGAAGAACCACCATCCCATGCCTCTGCCCATGCCGCCGAAAATCAGCAACATGAAAAACAAGATCGGCAATGCGCTACAGCAGGGCAGGCCTCTTCTTCTGTCCCTGACCGGGGCGGGCGTAATCTTCGGCATGCCGGTCAGACTTACGCCGGCTTCGGTCGCGATTCGCTGGATGATTTGCAGGTTGGCCTGGTAGATTCCACGGCTGTAATCTCCTTCTCTTAGATAAGGCACAAGGACATCTCTACCGACCCGGCCGCAGTACAGGTCGGTGATGAAACCCTCCAATCCGTAGCCGACCTCAAATTTCCACTTACGGTCGTTTTTGGAAAGAACGAAAAGCATGCCGTTGTCTTTGCCTTTTTGGCCGAGCTTCCATTTCTCGGCCAGCTCGATGGAGAATTGCTCAATCGGTAGCCCCCCGGTTGAAAGCACGGTCAGCACGATATACTGGGCGCCGGTTTTTTGCTCTAATTCCTGCAGGACTCCGTTGAGCGAATGCTCGTCGGAATCGTTTATCACGTTGGCGTAATCCTCGACGTGGTTACGCGGCATCGGCAAGTCGGCCTGGCCGTAGCCGGTCGCCGCCAAAACCGACAAGAGCGACAATATTAGTATTATTCTAAAAACGAATCGTCGCATAATCAGACCTTAAGTTTATCAACAATGCTGGCAAGCTGCTCGATGACCGAGTAGACCGATTCGAACGCGTTTTCCATTTCGGTTTCGCTCAGGCGAATTTTTTCGTGCCGCCATTTAATTGCGGATTTCAGAGGATTCGTATCGATTGAAAACTCGCCGGCCGCTTTGACGAACGTCGCTTCGGCCCGTGCGGTCCGGTCGATGTCTTTCAGCCACAGCATTGCCCGCAGAAGCGGCGCCATCCCTTTTGCCGTCGAGACGAGAATGTCACGAACGAGTTTCTTATTTGCCGCCGCCGCGATGTAGCCCTGCCTGAGCCGGATCAGCATCGCTTTGAGCTCACGCTCGCATTGAATTCGAACGTCTTTTTTGTCGAATTCCAGACAGGTAAAAGGATCGTCGCCCATGATCGTCTCGTGGGCCAGTTGCAAATCCAGAAACTCGACACCGAACACATCCCGCGACCGCTCGATATAAGACTGCGTCATAAGCAACGGCGGCGAGATTTTTTTTCTGCTCATCGGCTTTGCCATTGAGGCGACAGCGTTGAGCAAAGCCAGAGTCTGTCCGCCGAGGACCAGTACGGTGTTAATATCACTCTGTCCGGGCCTGAAATCCTCCGTCAGACTGCTGCCGACAACCGTGATGCTCTGCAGGTTGTCACCCAGGGCCGCTAAAAGCTTCTCGGCGAAGGTCGTTACGGAATCACGAATCTGCGCGTGCAGGGCGTCAACTTTGAAGTTGGTTTTGTTTTCAGTCATTTTGCTTTTACCTCTTGGGTCTCTGGAACAAATACGAACTGCGATTAGTGTACAATATTTTCACGGCCGAGACAACCACCAGTCTCAATTGACAGAAAAGATGCCAAATTGACAGCTCGAAAAATAGAATGATGCCGGTTAAGAGGCGATTTTACGCTGTTTTTGCGGACTTTCGGCGAGACAAAAACTGGCACATATTTTGCATATTAACATACATAAGGTTTGTAGTTGAACAAAAGTTTTGTGTTAACAATTAAATTAAGAAAGGAGATGTTACTATGGCACTGGTACCTTTCAATAAGAGAAACAGAAATGGTTTGTCGAGACTTCACAGCGAGATGGATGATTTGTTTGATGGCTTCTTCAGGGGGCTGGACCGGCCTTTTGCCGGATACAAGGCCTGGCCCGCCATTGACGTGGCCGAGGAAGAAAATGCGATCGTAGTCAGGGCGGAGGTCCCCGGCTGCAAGGCGGATGACATCGATATCTCCGTATATGGAAATACGCTGACCATCAGCGGAGAAAAGAAGTTCGAAGAAGAGAAAAAGGAAAAGGGTTACTATCACGTCGAGAGCACCTACGGCAGCTTCCGGCGGGAACTTACCCTGCCCACCGACGTCGACCCGAGCAAGATCGAAGCGGCCTGCAAGGACGGCGTGCTCTCAATAACCCTGCCCAAAGCCGCCTCTGCAAAAGCCGTAAAAGTCAAGGTCAAAGGATAATTCACCTGCCAAGTTCCTTTGAACTGTGCAACTGACAAACACTTTGATGGTATGCAAGCCAATGGTTCCCACGTTGTAATGACTTATACGTGGGAACCTTTTCTTTCGTAGAATTAGTCAACTTTATCGAAAGCTTGCTGCAATCCCGATAAGATCATCCAAAATAGAAACAAGTTGTCCAAGTTGCTCGACCGTATTTGCGACATTATCTAAGACTTGGGCTTCGTTCTTAAGTCTATTATTGAGAATTGTGATTTGATTGTTTGCCTCAATAAATTGTGCCGTTTCCGCT
The DNA here is from genome assembly GCA_964439135.1 of uncultured Pirellulales bacterium. GTDB lineage: Bacteria > Planctomycetota > Phycisphaerae > Sedimentisphaerales > Anaerobacaceae > JAFGPJ01. The sequence continues at coordinate 8,847 of CAYTNN010000072.1, read as the reverse complement.
TCAAATTGAGCGGTAATCAAATTCACCAACGTACCCCGGAGACGTTTTCCCAGAGCTAAAAACCTTGTTTGAAGTTCTTCCGAGACGCGATTATCCGACGAGTAATCAAAGCAAAGTTCAATTATACTTGCCAAATTTTGGTTGTCAGTTCTCATATTCTGCTCCCATGTTTCATAACGGCGAACTACGTATTTCTCTGAGTTGTTGCACCGCGACAGAAATTTCTCTTACCCGGTTCCTGAATAGCTCCAAAGCACTAACGAATGTTGCAAAATCTACTTGTTTCTTATCTGAGCCTACGTAGGCGGTTAGTGCTTCGTGGGTCTCTCTCATACCTTGGACCAAACCAATCGGATTAGAGGATTGTATAAGCAAGCATCGTTTTGCAGCAATATTAATCTGTTCAAGATCCTTTCTTCGGTCATTCCTTGTCCTCTTCTTTCGGTTCTCATTATAGAACCTGATGCGGTCCTCCAGAATCTGGCGACTGCCTGAGGTCTGAAGTAAAAGAATCCTATCTGAAATATCTCCTTCGAGAAAATCAAGAATCTTACGCACTGCAGGAGCACCTTCCAGTACCGCTTCTCTTATTGCTTCATCACGTTTGGCTTCTAAGAATCTTTGTCCAACGAGGCCAACAATAGTCCCAATTGGGCCCGCATAATGCAAAGCAGTTGTATCATTTTTGTCTCCAGAAAGCTGCTTAAACCTGTAATCAAGTTTAGTGAGATTCTCGCCAAGTACAGTCGCACCTTCTGCAAAACGCCCCGGTACGTCACTTCCTGATAGTTCAGCGAGCCGTTCCCCATAAATGCCAAGAAGAGTTAGCGTATCAATACGAGCCTGAATTGATTCTTCACTAAATTGTCCGAGTATGGCAGTTCTTTCACCATTTTCCTTTGTAGAAACTTCCAAGTTGGGATCAGATAGACGCTCCTCGAGGTAGACATCACGCTCGAAACTATTGACCTCACGATAATACGTCCCCAAAATAGCACTAGATTCGTTCATACTTTCTTGGAATTTTCCAATCGGAGGAGTAAGACGGTTGGTCTCACAGCCGATGATTATTGAAGAACAGAGTAATGCTGCTGCGATGAAGAATTGATTAGACAATCTTTTTTTCATTAGGCACCTACTTTTGTGAACATTTGGAAACCTTATGCTATGTTGGTCCGGCGTCCATTACAAGCTGCTGCTCTTACCGAAACTCCCTAAAGTCAAGCAGTTGACCTTGGTACGTTGTTTGTGCTGTTGGTGCGACCTCTACCTTGTCCCTACAGTAAGGCGGACTTTACCACAAAGTCAAGTTCTTTTTTGAAGAAATCTGATTTTTCTTGCCAAGCTGAGGCTTCTCTCGTTTATCTTGAAAATAGAAGTTTGTCGGATTGTTTGCAAGAAAATTATTCCGCCAGTGACAACCCTATGGCACTCCAGGTGAAAAAAGTTGCTGGAAAAAAAGCGGATCGTGGTTTTTAAGCTAAAAACGTGGGTGTTGTTTTTGGCAAATTTTGGCTACAGACCGGCCGTCGGGCCTGGATTTCCGGGCCATTTTTATTTTTTTTGCTCTCAGGCGGCCGCTTTGATAATCGGAGTTTGCTACATTGCGAGAATACGGTCGATTCGTTCGGACAGATCCGTCAGATAAGCTTTGTCGCCGCCGCCAAGTTCCGTCGTAAGGAAACCATCATAGCCGACCTCTTGAAGCGCGAGCCGGACCTGCTTGAAGTTCACATCGCCTTCGAGCAGGTTTGTCCATTCATAGCCCTTGCGCTTGAAGTCTTTCAGATGGATCTTGACGATGCGTTTGCCCAGCGTGCGAATCCAATCCTGTGAGTAGCCGAAGAGAATGACGTTGCCGACGTCGAAGTATGCCTTTAGCCACGGACTCTCGAACTCATCGACGTAACGTGCGAACTCCAGCGGACTCAACAGGAACTTGTTCCATACGTTCTCAACCGCGATAACAATGCCGAGCTTCTCGGCCATCGGCAGCAGTTTGCGGATGTTCTTCTGCGAGCGCTCGTATGCCTCGCCGTACCCTACATTCTCATTGACAATAGCCGGCACGAGCAGGACCGTTTCAGCGCCGAGCGCTTTTGCGCTTAGCAATGCTGTTTCCATGCCGGCGAGACCTTTTTCTATGACCTTGGGATCGGGGTCGGAAAACGGTGCGCCCCAGCCGCCGTAGACAATCGAATGAATTGGAACACCCGCTTCGCGTGCCATCTTGCCCATCTCCTCGGCTGCTGTCAAATCCTCCATGGGAGAACCTTCGATCCCCTCGAAGCCGCACTCTTTCGCCAGCTTGAATTTGTCCGCATTGGAAAGGTTTTTGGGCAGCATTCCGAATTGTAGCGCTTTGCGTATTTTGGTTTCTTTTTGACCGGCTCTTGCTGCGATTGGCCGACCCAGCAGCCCTGATGCGACTGTAGCCGTAGCGGCATATTTCAAAAAACTCCGGCGTTCCATTATGCTGTCTTTCATGAGTCTATCTCCAACCTGCTATATATGTCTGATGCTTATTACACTACTTATTAGCCTATGCCTGTGTTAATGCGGCTCGGAGTAAGGCTTTTGGCAATATACCAGTTTCCCCGAAGAATCCAAATTGAAAAAAATGAATCATTGACAAAATAGGGTATTTATTATGCCAGCGGAGAACGTTTTAGCGGGACATTTTGTTTGGGCTTATTTTGCCCTGTTTAGTCGCTTATAGTGGCGTGAAAATGCTATTTGTTTGTGTGTGTAAGTGCGTTTTTATTGGCCGGTCCCATAAAAAGGATAAAGTTTTACCCATTTTTTTGCCGAAGAACATAAAAAGATGTTCTGCTGGTTTTATAACGCTAAGAAGGCGTTTTCCGCAGTAAAAAAAGGATTTTTCGGGTCACCCATTTTGTGGGTTGGAGAAACACTATGAAGACCATAGCGGTTGTCAATCAGAAAGGTGGTTGTGGCAAGACAACAATATCGATAAACCTGGCGAGTGCTCTTGCTGAGGCCGGCCAGCGAGTTTTGCTGGTCGATATGGACTCTCAGTCGCATTGCGCGGTTGGTCTTGCTGTGCCCGAAGAGCAGATCGAGCAGAGCATATACGATGTGTTGATAAGCAGAAGCAGAAACGAACCGATCAAGATGACAGAGATACTCTGGCAGATTAGTGACAGGCTGGAGCTGGCTCCGGCCAGCATAGATCTGTCTGCGTTCGAGCAGCAGATGGTCGGCATTAGCGAGCGTGAGTCGTGTTTGAAAGAAGCCCTGGACGACATGAAGGATAATTATGACTACACAATAATCGATTGTCCTCCGGCTGTGGGCCTGTTGACCTTCAACGCGCTAAGAGCAGCGACCGAAGTTATTGTCCCTGTCGAGACCGGTTACTTTGCCCTGCACGGGCTTAGCAGGCAGCTCGAGACCCTGAGTATTCTCTGCAGGCGTTGCAGCCAGCATGTGAATGTCAAAGTTCTGGCCAGTATGTATGACATCAGGACCAAGATGGCCAGAGAGATATTGGCCGATTTACGCAGCCGTTTCGGCGACAAAATGCTCGATACGATCGTCAGTTTCAATACCAAGACCAAAGAAGCGTCGAGCTTTGGCCAGCCCATTAGCGAATATGATCCTGCCAGCAAGGGCCGGAAAGATTTTAGTGCTCTGGCCGAGGAAATCCTGGGCACGAAGACGAAGCAGCAACGTAATGAGTTTGTCAATTCCTTAGCCGACCAGCTCGAATCCATTAGTGCCACAGCCGATGAGTTGCTGCAGGCAGCAAAGCCACCCGTAGAAGCTGTTGAACCGGTTCAAGTCGAACAACCCGAACCCAGTCTGGGCGAGGATGAGCTTACCTTAGTCGAAGAGCCCATTGAGCTGGATCTCGAAGAAGAGATAGAAGTTCACGAAGACCGGGCTCTCGAAGAACCACAAGCGGCTGAGGCACCTGAGGCGGAGACGTTAGAGAAGAGTACTTCCGCCAAGCTTTCAGAGTATTACGGTGTCAGCCAGATAAATGATGCTGTGGTATTTGTGACGTTGTATCCGCGTGCTAATAGCGTTCAGATCGCCGGCGACTTTAATAACTGGCAGCCGGAACAGACTATGATGGAGAAGGTGGGTGACAGCGGCGTTTGGCAGACCCAAATGAAGCTGAACCCGGGACGATATCGCTACAGGCTCGTTGTTGACGGGCAGTGGCAGCAAGACCCTTATAATGAATTAAACGAATTGAATCCGTTCGGCGGCTTTAACTCGATTATCGAAATAAAATAAACCCCGGTACGCTTGTTACCAAGGCACTATAAATTTCTATAGTGCCTTTTTCTTGCCTGCTCGGACATAACTTTTGGAGGGTAAACAGCTTACTGCCATTAAAAAAAATCTTTTTTTATTTGCCATTAACGTCCTATAAGATTATAATTAACGTTACGATAAGCAAGATGAATGGATCTGATCGTTTGCTCAGGAAGGTAAACGGTCGGTTTATTAAGGATTGGTTATAAAGTTTGCTGGTTAGAAGAGAATGGATACTCGGGTCAGTTTACAACGGATTGTTAAGCTTTTCACCTTCGTGGCGGGATTCAATTTTCTTATTGTATCACAGAAGTCTATTATTCACAGCGATAGCGATAAAAACGGGATTACCTGAGTAATTTACGGAGGAAGAAAGGAGGCTGATTAGAGCAGGAAAACAACACTTATATTAAGATGCCAGGAGGGTGTTTGTATGGATGAGTTAAAGATGAAACGGAATTTCAATTAAGGAGATTGATAATGAAAAGATTAATTGCAGTGTTGATTCCTGTATTGATGGTTGCCGGAGGTGCTTACGCGACCGGTAGTACTCCTACTCCTACTCCCACTCCTAATCCTGTCAATACACAGATTGGGATTGAAAATAACATTGACACCAGACAGTACCAGAACGTTTCTCTCGATGGCGGTGGTGACTCGAGTTCTACAGCTTATGGCGGCAACTCGAGTTCTACAGCTTATGGTGGCAAATCCAATTCTGATGCAGCCTCCAGTTCGGGAGCAAATATTAATACCACTTCAGTTTCAAATTACGAGACGCGCACGCCGCCGCTTTCCGTGTTTCCTCCTTATTTACCTTATTGGAATCATGGTGGATGGGGCACGGTAAAGGCTTACTTTCCCAATGGCCCGAACAGTGACGACCAGATTTACGAGCGAGTTTTTGATCCTGATAATGACAGTGACATGAAAGATCTCGGGGGTGTTATCAAAGCATTGTCTTATGAAGGCCCGCTGGAAAGTATAGGAGGTTTCCTGAATGGCGTTGGAGTAATATTCGGGGGACCTGATAATTACCATCACGGCAGAGGATTTGAAATATCAAGTTCTCTTGTTCGGACTCGCAGACCCAATGCCAAGCCTCTTTTAGTCTTTATCGACACCAATGTGGACACGAATCTTCTGAAAAAAGCTGGTTATGCTTACATTGGAAAAGTAAGTTTGGAAGGTAAGGTGGATCGCAACTGGGATCAGGTATATGACGCCGCGGTGGCGGAAACTTTGCCGTGGGACGTGGACATCCTGCTTATCTCCGGGGGCATGAAAGGCGTCACGATCGGCTCCAATACTTCTTTCCCCGGTGCCGCCGGCGCGTACAGCCAGGCCAACTATTCAATTTCATTGCTTGGCTCGGCATCGAGCGGGATTACCGAAGGTAAAGGAAAAGCTCTTTTGAGCGCCGAAGGTTATAGATTTTGGCCGCAGGCTGTCCAAAGCAGAAGAATTCCACAGGCCTTCTACGAAAAAATCCGCGCGCAGCTCATGCCCGGGCCGTCCGGTATGAGACTTACCGAGCCTCGACAAAACGGCGTAGGAACTGTGCGACAGACCGCTCCTCTGACAAGAAAAAGACCGTCCCCGGGAGTGGAAATCAGTCAGGAGCTCTACGATATGGCAGAATTTGGTGAGAACCAGCGAATAGAGAACTTGACAATAAAATAGTTTTAATACAAGCCAGTAGTTTCGAAAGAAACTGCCGTGATAACTTTGCCCAGGATAGAAAATAATGGAAAGGAGGTTGCCTATCAAGCAAGCAGGAGTTGGGTTATTTGTTATCTGGTATTGCTGATCGCTGATGAGCAGTCCGGATGGAATCCGAAATGTGTATGAAAATGGAGTTTAATAAAATGCTTAGAGGTTTCTCGATTTCAGTGGCGGTCATTCTATTGCTGTCCTCTGGCGCTTTTGCAGTTATTGGCCAGGCGGAAGGTTTTTCGATTGGTACACTGAATATGGTCCAAAGGGTCGGAGGAGCCGGCTGGGCGGAAGGTGGAAATCTGTTAATGGTCGGCCACAGCCAGAAGGTACACGCTGCTGGTACTGCGGCCATACAGAAAGAAACAGGCATATTGGCCCAGGGTGCAAGGGCTGTCGGTGTTTGCGGCACAACAAAGATTTTGCAGAAAGCGTCAGTGGATGGCCTGCAAAGTCAGCTTGTCGTGCCCGGCAGACGCGGCTTTCAAGCACAGGGCCAAAGTCTTAACGTCGGCCTTGATAATGTTGTACGTAAGACCGGCGGTATAGGCGGCGCGGTGGGCGCGCAGGGTTTCGTTGGAGGCCAGAAACAGATTTTGGTTACTCCGGGCGGAACCAGTGCGAATTACCAGGTTGTCGGAGCGGCACAATTTGCATCAGTCTCGGGCGGCCCGGGTTCCAACGTTGTTGTTAACAATTCTCTGAACGTTCAAATGGGTCAGAGTCAAATTGTTACAGGCGGCTACGTACCTCCAAAGCCGAAGCCACATTATTGTCCTTAAAAGACGACCGGCGTGACCATGGGGAGTTGTAAGAACTTCCTTTATGGTCATGTTTTGAAGAGCTTTAAAGTCGGCCTCCTGCTTTAAGGAGTGCGTGATCCGGCTTTAAAGCTTTTTTTATTTCCCCCTTCGTATTTAGTCCAAGCGCAAAACAATCGGGGCCTATACCTTTTGATTTCGGTATAGGCCCCGAACAAATGCAAAATCTATCGCTCCGTCGTCTCAACGACGAACCAAACTCCTCACTTACGGTTGTGGCTCTGGTTCCGGTTCCGGAGCTGGCTGAGTCAGCCGGATGTCGTCAATGTACATCTTCCCTGCGCCGCCGGGGACTGTCATATTACCCTGTGTCCCCAGGCCAATCGCTATTTCGTCAACGTTGGTCAGAGTTATGCCCTGATCGGCAAGAGTCTGCAGCGGAATAATCCATTCGGTCCATTCGTTAATCTGTGATGCCGCTGGATCGTCATAGACCACTACAGCAGGTGTGCCGGCGCTGTTGGAGACCGCCACGTAGAGCGGCTCGGCATCGTTGCTGGTTATACCGACATCCTGGTTCGCCCACTGCGCGCCGACCGAGCCGGTAGTCGTGACATTGCTGAATACCGCCTGGCACGTCTGAGCCGCATCATGGCTGGTTAATGCCAAACCGATGTAGACGTTTGAACTCATCGGAATTGGTTCGGCTACGCCCAGCATCTGCCAGGTCGAGCCGTTGGCGGAACTGTACGCTATGAAGTTGCCGGCTAGGGTACGCTCTATCTTCACCCAGTACGGCGCGGCAATATCGGCGGTCGTATCGGCCGCACCGACACCACCGGTTTCTATACGTCGCTGGAAGGACACGCCGGAAGCTGCTGAGACGACCATCATCGCGTACACGGAGCTTCCGTCGAGCGTACTGCGAATCATCACGCCGCCCTTGGCCCAGGCGTGTGTGTTTTCAACGCTTTCGACTCTGGCGACTATCGAGCCGGGGCCGGAGAGCGTCTTATAAGCGAAGTGGAACTCATCGTGATATTCACCTGCTGCGGGCCCGACGTCCCAGATATCCGCGCCGGAGGCGGTTATCGTATAGGTGCCGACCGGGCCTTCTGTGAAGCTGCCGACGGAAGCCGGGTTGCCTCTGAACCACAGCGACAAATTCGCAACGCCTGACTCGGTCCAGTCACGTTGATCCGTCAAGGTATACTCCACCTGTGAATACTTCGAGGAGCCCTGCTTATTGTTGTCGTAAGAAATCGGCATTGACTGGCTGCCGCCGTTGACGATAGTCTCCTCGGTATAAGAAGCAGTGGTTTCATCGCCTACTGCAGCTCCTGTGCCGTTGCCTCCGAAGAAATCGGGAGTACCAAACGCGCCGTATCCGAGCCCATCGTGCCATGCGTACCAAATCTGGTTATCGCCGGCATTGTAGTCCTCGAAGTCGTCTATGACAAAGAAATAGCCCGTCGTAAAGCTCCAGACGTTTCCCGGCCATGGACTATCGGGATTGACGGCGTTGACCTCATCGATTCGCCAGTAGTAAGTCGTATTAATTGCAAGCTTGCCGGGGTCATAGCTCTCCTCGCCAAGGGCCTTTGTCCCCTTGTACTCTGGCGAGGCTGTTGTGGCATTCTTTACGACGTCCGCATCTGAGCCGAAGTACACTTCGTGTGAATCGGCGACTGCTCCAGCGTCCCACTTAAGAACCACCGATGGCTTTACGTCCACAGCACCGTCGGCTGGATTCGGGCCGCTGACGGCGCCCAGAGTCGTGAAGCTCCAGACTTCGCCTTTATGCGTAGTGGCGCCGTCGAACTCATCGACACGCCAGTAATAAGACTTGGCCAGATTAAGCACGCCGGGATTGTAAGTCGCATTACCATTAGGAATACCCGCAACAGCGTTGTTCACCTCGTCGAAATCTTCGCCGAAGAATATATAGTGCAATTTTGCGCCGAAACCTGCCGTCCATGTAAGTTTTACATCCAGGGCGACAAATTCCGTACCTTCAGCCGGATTGGGGCTATAGGCCGTTTTGGGTGGAATCAAGAAGCTCCAGACTTCACCCTTCCACGGA